>JAYVRT010000382.1:0-6239 GCA_043776025.1 Archangiaceae bacterium
ACGGTCGGGTCTCCGGTCGAAGTCACCCCTCGTTGATAACCCGCCCCGACATGTCGGGCTCGTAGGTAGTTTCGGTTGAAGTTGTTGGTTAATCCGACATATTTGTCACCGATGGAATGGCTCAACTACCACCACCTCCTCTACTTCTGGACCGTGGTCCGCGAGGGTGGCCTCGCGAAGGCGGCGGTGAGGCTGCGGCTGGCCCACCCCACCGTCAGCGGCCAGGTGCACGCGCTCGAAGACGCGCTGGGTGAGAAGCTGTTCGCCAAGCAGGGCCGCCGGCTGGTGCTCACCGAGATGGGCACCCTCGTCTACGGCTACGCCGACGAGATCTTCTCACTCGGCCGGGAGCTGCTCGACACGGTGAAGGGGCGCCCCACCGGCAGGCGGCTGCGGCTCACCGTCGGCATCACCGAGGTGGTGCCCAAGCTGGTGGCCCGCCAGCTCCTCGAGCCGGTGCGGAAGAACCCCCAGAAGGTCCAGCTCGTCTGCCGCGAGGACAAGCCCGAGCGGCTGTGGGCGGAGCTCGCCGCGCACCACCTCGATGTCGTGATCTCCGACAGCCCGATTCCCGCGGGCAGCGCGGTGCGCGCCTTCAACCACCTGCTCGGAGAGACCACGGTGAGCCTCTTCGGCAGCAAGGACCTCGCCGCCAGGTACCGGAAGGGCTTTCCCAGGTCGCTCACCGGCGCGCCGATGCTGTTGCCTGCCGCGGGCACGGTGCTGCGGCGGGGCCTCGACCAATGGTTTGACGATCAGGGACTTCGGCCCGACGTCGTCGCCGAGTTCGACGACAGCGCCCTGATGAAGGCGTTCGGGCAGGACGGCCTGGGGCTCTTCCCCTCGGCCACCGCGATCGCCGGGTCGATTCGCAAGCAGTACGACGTCGAGGTGCTCGGTGAGGTTCCGGGGGTGAAGGAGCACTTCTACGCCATCTCGGTCGAGCGGCGGGTTCGACACCCGGCGGTGAACGCGATCGTCGCCATCGCGCGCGATCGGATCTTCAAGGGCGCCGGGTAGGCCCCGCCACGCGGTTCGGCGTCATGTCGGTAAAACCGATGCTTTGCGGTTGAATTACGTCAATGACGACAATCGGCCGGCTCCTTAAATA
The DNA here is from genome assembly GCA_043776025.1 of Archangiaceae bacterium. Lineage (GTDB taxonomy): Bacteria > Myxococcota > Myxococcia > Myxococcales > Myxococcaceae > JAYVRT01. The sequence continues at coordinate 1,112 of JAYVRT010000382.1, forward strand.
GCTGGAAACCTCAATCAGGAGCCGGGCAGATGAAGATCGAGTTGCGCGTGCGTGGGCTGGAGAACGTGGCGGTGCTGCGGGAGCACATCGAACGGCGGATGCAGTTCGCCCTCGGCCGCTTCGGCGGCGAGGTGGGGTCGGTGACGGTGCGGGTCTCCGACGAGAACGGGCCCCGGGGCGGCGTCGACAAGCGCTGCCACCTCACCGTTCGCGGGCCGAAGGTGGGCACGGTGGTGATCGACGAACGGCACATGGCAGCCGAGGCCGCGGTCGACCTCGCGGCGGGGCGGGCCGGACGCGCGGTGGCGCGCATGCTCGAACGCAGCCGCGACCGGTTGGTGCCCAGGCACCTGGTCTGGGCGGCCGGGGGCTGAAGGCTCGCAGTGGAGGACGGGTCCTCGAACGGCGCGCCCGCGCGGGCCAGCCCGGCCGACAATCGACCGCGGCGGTACTGGCGGTCCACCGGCAACCCCGTCCCTTCCCGACGGGTTGAGCAGGTCGTCGCCGACGGCTCCCAGCCAAAACCGGTCGCGAGGGCCGAGCTGGCCAGGGCGCGCTGCGCAGGTTTCTTCCCAGCCGGCTCACCGGGCTGTGCCGTCAGAGGCAGTTGCGGCGGGCCCGGGAACTGCAGAACGGCTGCGCCATGCGAACCTCCGGACTCCTGGGCCTCTGTCTGCTGATGCTCGGAACCGCTCGCGAAGCCCGCGCGCAGGGCGGGTACAACCCCAGCGGCGACATCTTCAATGCGGTCCTCGTGCCGGCGCTCTTGATCGAAGCCGCGACGTTGGGCGGCGGCGTCATCACCGGCGCCGGTAGCACCTACGCGCTGACCGAAGGCGAGCGGAGCGTCGGCTGGGCCGCCACGAGCTACGCGCTGGCGGCGCTCAACTTCGTGATGTCTGGGCTTTGGACCTGGGCGGCCGCTGAGTTCCTCGGCTCGACGGGCGGGGACACGGGCGCGGCCATTTTCTCCGCGTTGGCGATCGCCCACCTGAGCGTCGGACTTTGGAACGTGATCGTTCCCACGATGGGCCTGGCCCAGGCGCCGCCGAGTCAAGAGCCGGGCTTGAGGGTGGCTCCCACCGTGCTGACGGGTCGCGCGGCCGGAGGGGGGCGGTGGTCCGGCCTCGGGATCCGAGTCGCTGGCTTCTGACGCCGCGGCGGCTACGAGACGAAGCGCGGCGCCCCGAGACTTGAGGCATCATCGGGCCGATGGCGCTGCGCAGCAGTCGCGGAATCGCTGCCGATTGGTCCACGCTTCCCGCGGCGCTCTCGCGCGCGTTGCGTGGGTCCCACGTGATCGCAGGTGAAGTCACTGCGTGGAGCCGGGCGTGGCTGCTGGAGTGGGAGGGCGAGCCCTACGCATTGACCGTCTGGGTACACCGCTCGTCGACGCAGGTCACTTCGCTGGTCAACCTCGGAGACCCGACGCCCATGCGCCTGGGAGACGAGTCCCGCGAGCCCCAGGGGTCGCCCGAGGTCACCGCCCGCTGGCACAACGTGATGTTGAGCGTCTCGATGCCGGACGCGGATCGAACCCTCGCGAGCGTGGACCCCAAGCGCAGGGTCGCCGTGCGATCGATCGCGGCGGCGACGATCGACTTCTTGTGCGCATGGGTGACCGAAGACCTCGGCGCACGGCTGCCGCGGCTGACGACCCAGACCCAGCGACTGACACTGCAGCTGGGAGCCACCGCGACCCTGGGCTGGGCCGCGGGCGAGGCCTCGGTCGAGCTCCGGGTTCCCACATGCGTCCGGGTGCTGCGCCAGGGGAAGAGCGAGGTCACGGTTCGCGCTGAGCACATCGGGCGAATGCCATTGAGTCTTCAGGCGTTCGACCCTCGCACGCAGCTGACCTCCGACTTCATCACCGTCGAGCTCTGGGTGTGCGCCGACGCCGCGTCAGAGCCGCTCCCGGTACCCTCGAGGCAGCTCGGCCCCGGCCGCTTGGAGCTCGCCGCGAGGCCAGCTTGCATCCGGGGCGACTCCGCTGGGCCCGAGACGACCCTGCTGTTCGCGCTCGACGCCGGAGCGGACGGGCTGGTGCTCGTCGGGATGACCGGGCCACGCCACTCGAACGCGCCCCCGTCGCTGGTGTTTCGCCCGCGCACGGTGCTGGCGTCCGGGGGCGGCGTCGTTCGCTCGCTGAGCGCCACCGAGTTTCACCTCGTGCTCGACCTCCACGGCGCGCTGAAAGGAGAACTGGTGATGGCGGGACGCGACTGGACGCTGGTCCCCTCAGCGGAGCCCGGCGACCTCGACCGGGCAATCTCGAGAGCAGGTTTCGCCCTGGTCTGAACGGGGTCGAAGCCCCGCGAGGAATGATGCGGCCGCGTCGGTCGCCCCGGAAATTCACGCGAAACGGAAAGTCCCTTGGCAAGTGCCGCGAAATACCCGCGGCGCGCCACGCCGACAATCTCATCACCTCCGGAGGCTTCGATGGGCTACCGCATCCAGTCTGGCGACACGATGAGCGCAATCGCCGGCCGCAACGGCATCTCATTGGCGGCCCTGGAGCGCGCCAACCCGCAGGTGCGCAACCCCAACCTGATCTACGCCGGCCAGACGCTGAATATCCCGGGCCGCTCCGACACCTTCCAGTCCCCCTCGCCCACCCAGCAGCGCCCGGCGTCGAGCGGCGGCGGCTACACCGTGCGCTCGGGCGATACGATGAGCGGCATCGCCGCGCGCCAGGGTGTGTCGTTGGGGGCGCTGGAACGGGCGAACCCCCAGGTGCGCAACCCGAACCTGATCTACGTCGGGCAGCGGCTGAACATCCCCGGCGGCGGCGACACGTTCTCCCCCCCTCCGGCCAACAACAACCCGCCCCCGAGCACCGGCAGCGTCTCGGGCGTGCCCAGCGCGCCCGGGCAGAGGGGCACCGCACAGGAGACGATCAACTTCTTCATGGCCAAGGGGCTGACCCGGGCCCAGGCCGCGGGCATCGCGGGCAACCTGCTGTTCGAATCCGGCTTCAACCCCTCCGCGGTGGGTGACGGCGGAACCTCGTTCGGCATCGCCCAGTGGCACTTCGGGCGCGGCGACGCGATGAAGGCCTACTGTGCTTCGCACGGCTACTCGACCACCTCGTTCAAGGGGCAGCTCGAGTACCTCTGGACCGAGCTGAACGGCAGCGAGAGCGGGGCGCTCTCAAGGCTCCGGTCGACCTCATCGGCCTACGACGCGGGCATCGCCTTCGAGCGGTATTACGAGCGGCCGGCCGTCATCAACCCGGCGCGCGGCGATGCTGCCCAGCGGTTCTACCAGGGCGGGAACTGAGCCTCTGAGTATCGCGGTGCCAGCAACCCGGTTCGGCTACTTGCCCCCGAAGGCCCGGATCTGCTTGCGAAGCGCCGACACGACGGCGGGCCTTCCTGTGAGGTCGGGGTTTGGAGCCATCAGCGGGCTCTTTCCCACCGAGGGCCCCCCGCCAACGATGATCTTTTCGATCTGCTCGTCGGAGGTCTCTGCTTGCCACTTCGCGTCGGTGTAGTTCCGCGGCGGAGGCTGGAGCGACGCCGCGGCGGCGCCCCGAAGGCAGCGGCCGAGCGCGGGTGCGGACCATCATCCCGTCACTCACCCGCTCGAGCCAGGCGTTGAAGGCGCTGCAGGCCGCACCGACGAGCCAGATGCCGGCGGTGACCCCGAGCAGCTGCAACGGGCCGCGCAACGGCGGGCGCCCGATGAGGAACACCGGCGGCACGGTGAGGACGACGAGCCAGAGCACCCTCGGGCGCGTGAGTTCGTAGAGGGCGCGCACCGTCTCGACCCAGGCCGGTCGGCCGGTGGCACGCAGGCGCGCGCTCCCTGCCGCGCTTCGCGAGACTTGGGGAAGTAGGGCCGGGTCGACGATCACCTTCGCCTCAATGCCAGCTGAAGCCGGCGGTACGGTTGAAGAGCACAGTGCGGCGCTCACCTCGGACCAGCTCGACCGGCCGGGCGTCCTCGAAAGTCCACTCGTTCTCGTCGCCGCTCTCGCCGATCGCCACTGTCACCTCGTGGCGGCCGGCAGGGACGTCGATCTCCTCCAACGCGACGCTGCTCCCGTCGCCCCAGAGCCCGGCGGCGGCGTAGCTGCGGGTCAGCACCGGCGCGCCGTCGACAGTCACCTTCAGGCGCACCGGCTGCCGGGCGCGCTGACAGTTCTGGGTCCGGCGCATGTGGATCGGGGCGCGGGCCTGCTCCTCTTCCGAGATGGGGGTGCATTTCTCGGCCACCAGGCCGGGATGCTTGAACGAGATCGCCAGCCGCGGCGCGCTCGGCTGCGGGGGCCGGTACGGCACCACCGAGCCGGCAACGGTGATCGCTCCGAGCGCGGCGGCGACGAGCCCCGCTCCTGCCCAGGTAGGCAGGCGAACCCGCGGCTTGGGGACGGCGGCGGTCCGGAAGGCGATCGCCTCGGCCACCAGCGCGCGCTCATCGACCCGGCTCGCCTCGACGATCCGGATCTTCCCGCGGTCGACACGATCGCTCAGGGGCGCGTCGTGCTTCCCAGCCATCCGGGCCTCGGTCCACCTGAGCCCTTCGCGAAAGCGGCAGCTGCCGGCACACCCTGCGATCAGCACGCCCGGGGAGCCTCGCCGGAGCAGGCGCTCGACGGTGATCGCGTGCACCCAGCCCGCGCAAGGCACCGGCATCACCCGGTAGCCCTCGAGCCGCGGGCAGAGCCCGGTGGCCGCGTCGACCTCCCAGGCAGCTGGGACCGCGTCGTGGCAGAGGTAGGCGATCATCGGCTTGCCGGCCCCGGGCGCGGAATCGACCCAGCCCTCGGCGACCTCGCGCTGCGCGAGGGTCTCGAAGTGCGGCAGGCCCGAGCCAGCTGTGGCGCAGGAGCCGTTGCAGATTCCACACCCGACGCAACGCGACGGATCCACCTGCGCCTGGAGCTTGAACGCCTTCCCGTCGGTCCTCGGGACGAGGGAGATCGCCTCGTAGGGGCAGTCCTGAACACAGTGCTCGCAGGCGTTGCAGCGCTCGGTGACGATCGTCGCCGGCAGCGCCCGCTTGCCGGTCGCCAACCAGGGGGCGGCGAAGAGCAGCCCCCCCGCACCGAGCGTGAACAGCCAGAGGGTCCCGCCGCCGAAGCGATCGGTGAGCCACAGCGGCAACAGGTACCAACCGTCGAGAT
>JAYVRT010000383.1:0-6235 GCA_043776025.1 Archangiaceae bacterium
TCGGCGCGCTGGCGCTGGTGCTGCTGCTGAGCGCGTCCGTCGTCTATTTCACGCTGCGGCTGGGCATCTCCCCGATGCCAAGCAGCGCGCTGCAGCGGGAGGCGATCCTCGCCGCGGTCGGCGAGACCCCGGGGCCGATCTACGAGCTTGGTGCCGGCTGGGGCACGCTCGCGTTCGCGCTGGCAGATCGGTTTCCTCAGGCGCCGGTGGTGGCCTTCGAGCTGTCGTGGCTTCCGTACTTCACCATGTGGCTGCGGCAGACGCTGCGGCCGAGGAAGAACCTCACGCTGCGTCGCGACGACTTTCTCCGCGCACCGCTGGGGGCAGCGCAGGTCCTGGTCAGCTACCTCTTCCCCGGCGGGATGGAAAAGCTCGCGCCGCGGCTGCTCTCGGACACCCCGACCGCCCGCCTGGTGACGCACACCTTCGCCGTCCGCGGCTGGAGCCCGGAGTCTGAACGGACGCTGGACGATCTCTACCGGACCCCCGTCTACGTCTACCGAATCGCCGCCGCCGGGGCGATCTGTGCAGAGGAACCGGCCAGCCTCCGCGAGCGCCGCTGAACGCAAAACGCCCCGGCCCGAGCGAAGGCTCGAACCGGGGCGTCATCTGACAAAGTGACTACTTCTTCGCCGGAGCCGCCGCGGGCGCGGGGGCCGGCTTCTCGGCGGGCTTCTCCGCCGGCTTCGCCGCCGCCGCGGTCTTGGTCTCCGCGGGGGGCGCCATCCCGCCCCAGCCCGCCTCGACCATCACCTTCCACTTCCACTGGCCGTCGGCCTTGACCAGCAGGCCGCTGTTCTTGCCCGAGATCTTGGTCTTGCCCATCGTCATCGTGAACTCGTCGGTGACGTTGGCGAGCGAATCGGAGAGCACCACCACGACCGGCTTGTGGGTGGTCTTCATGTCCTTCGGCATGTTCTCCATCATCGGCTTCATCATCGCGACGAACTCTTCCTTCGTGTACGACTTCGACTCGACGGCGCCTTTGGTGTCATCGGTCGCCATGAAGACGGGGAAGTCGTGGAGGGCGGCCATCGCCTCCATGTCGCCCTTCATGTGGGCCTCCTCGGCCTTCTTGAACATCTCGTCGATCTCCTTCTTGCTCTTCTTCTCATCCGTCGGCTTGCGCGCGGCCGGGCCCATCTTCGACATGTCCACCGCAGCGGCGGCGGGAGCGTTGTCGGCGAGCGCCGAGGCCCCGATCATCAGACAGCAGACTGCGAGCAGCGTCTTCATGTGTGTTCCCCCAAGGGTTGAACTGCGCTTTGGCGGATAAGAGACGGCGCTCCCCGAGTCAACGCTTCAGCGAAAATCCGACGCCGCGTCCCGGTGCAGGTCGGACGGATTGTGGCCGCCCGCAGATGCTAAGTCGCACGCCATGGCTCCGATTCAGAAGCTGATGTGCGCCAATCGCGGGGAGATCGCGATCCGCGTCTTTCGCGCCTGCAATGAGTTGGGGATCCGCACCGTCGCGATCTACAGCGACGAAGACCGGATGCACGAGCACCGGCACAAGGCCGACGAGGCGTACCGCGTCGGGCACGGCAAGCGCCCGGTCGACGCCTACCTCGGCATCGACGAGATCCTCGACGTCGCCGTCGCCGCGAAGGTGGACGCGATTCACCCCGGCTACGGCTTCCTCTCGGAGAACGGAGAGTTCGCCCGGGCCTGCCTCAAGCGCGGGATCCGCTTCATCGGGCCGAGCCCGGAAGTCGTCGCGTTGATGGGCGACAAGGTGGCGGCGCGCGCGCTCGCGGAGAAGGTCGGCGTCCCCTGCGTCCCGGGGACCACGCTCGGCGGCGACGGGCCGGCGACGCTCGCCCAGGCGCAGAAGTTCTTCGACACCCACGGCGCGCCGGTGCTGGTGAAGGCTGCCAACGGCGGCGGCGGCCGCGGGATGCGGGTGGTGCGGGTGCGGGAGGAGCTGCCCGAGGCGCTGCGGTCGGCCCGCAGCGAGTCGCTGGCGGCGTTTGGCAGCGACGTCGTCTTCCTCGAAAAGTTCCTCGAGAAGGTGCGGCACATCGAGGTGCAGATCCTCGGCGATCAACACGGCAACCTGGTGCACCTGTTCGAGCGCGACTGCTCGGTGCAGCGGCGCCACCAGAAGGTAATCGAGATCGCCCCCGCTCCGGCGCTGGCGCCCCAGGTGCGCGATCGCCTCTGCGCCAGCGCGCTCTCGCTCGCCAAGGCCGCCGGCTACACCAACGCGGGCACCGTCGAGTTCCTCGTCGCCGGCGACGCGCACTACTTCATCGAGGTCAACGCCCGGCTCCAGGTCGAGCACACCGTGACCGAGGAGGTGACCGGCGTCGACCTGGTGCAGGCGCAGATCCACATCGCCGAGGGCGAGCCGCTGGCGTCGCCGAAGATCCGGATCCCCAGCCAGGCGGCGATCTCCACCCGCGGCTATGCGATTCAGCTGCGGGTCACCACCGAGGACCCAGCGAACAACTTCCTCCCCGACGCGGGCACGCTCACCGCCTGGCGCGCCGCCACCGGGTTCGGGATCCGCCTCGACGGCGGCAACGGGTACAACGGGGCCCACATCTCCCCGGCCTACGACTCGATGCTGGTCAAGGTGATCGCCCACGCCTCGACCTTCGAAGAGGCAGTGAAAAAGGCCAACCGCGCGGTGCGCGAGTTCCGCATCCGTGGGGTGAAGACGAACCTCGCCTTCCTCGAGAACGTGCTCAGCCACCCGACCTTCCTCGCCGGCCAGACCTGGACCCGCTTCATCGACGAGACCCCGGCGCTGTTCGACTTGAAGCCCAAGCGCGATCGCGCCAGCAAGCTGATGCAGTACCTGGGCGAGGTGATCGTCAACGGCCACCCGACGGTGAAGAAGGAGCAGCGCCTGGCTCCGAGCAAGCTGCTCGAGGCGCGGGTGCCCGACTTCCCCCGGGGCGTGCCGCCGCCGCCCGGCACCGCGCAGATCCTCAAGGAGCGCGGCGCCGACGGGCTGGCGAAGTGGGTGCTCTCCCAGACCCGGCCGCTGCTCACCGACACCACGATGCGCGACGCCCACCAGTCGCTGCTCGCCACCCGGATGCGCAGCTACGACATCCTCAAGATCGCCGAGGCCACCGCCCACCTCGCCCCCGAGCTGTTCAGCCTCGAGTCCTGGGGCGGCGCGACCTTCGACACCGCCTACCGCTTCCTCCACGAGGACCCGTGGGATCGCCTCCGCAAGCTCAAGGCCGCCGCGCCCAACCTGCTGCAGCAGATGCTCCTGCGCGGCGCCAACGCGGTCGGCTACACCCACTACCCGGACAACGTCGTCGAGGCGTTCATCGACGAGGCGGCCGAGGCCGGGGTCGACGTCTTTCGCGTCTTCGACTCGCTCAACGATCTCGAGAGCATGAAGGTGTCGATCGACCGGATCCGCCGCACCGGCAAGGTGGCGGAGGTGGCGATTTGCTACACCGGCGACGTCGCCAACCCAAAGCGGCCCAAGTACACGCTCGACTACTACGCCGAGCTGGCGAAGCGGATCGAGGATCTCGGCGCCCACTTCCTCTGCATCAAGGACATGGCCGGGCTGCTGCGGCCCCGCGCCGCCGGGCTGCTCGTCGACCGGCTGAAGGAGACGGTGAAGCTGCCGCTGCACCTGCACACCCACGACACCTCGGGCAACGGGGTGGCGATGCTGCTCACCGCGATCGACCACGGGGTCCACATCGTCGACGTGGCGCTGGCGCCGATGGCGGGCCTCACCAGCCAGCCGTCGATGAACGCGCTGGTGGCGGCGCTGCGCGGCTACCCCCGCGACACCGGGCTGACCAACAAGAAGCTGCAGCCGCTTGCCAACTACTGGGAGGACGTGCGCGAGTACTACGCGCCCTTCGAGTGCGGCCTGAAGAGCGCCACCAGCGAGGTCTACTTTCACGAGATCCCCGGCGGGCAGTACTCGAACCTGCGGCCCCAGGTCGCCGAGCTCGGCCTGCTGCCGCGGTGGCAGGAGGTCAAAGAGGCGTTCGCGCTGGTGAACCTGCTGTGCGGCGACATCCCCAAGGTGACGCCGTCGTCGAAGATGGTGGGCGACTTCGCGATCTTCCTCGTGAAGAGCGACCTGATTCACCGGGGTGACGGGACGCTCGAAGACGCCGCGCGGCAGACCGAGGCGCGGCTGATCGCCGAGGCCAGCCGGCTCGACTTCCCCTCGAGCGTCACCGGCTACTTCCAGGGGCAGCTCGGCCAGCCGCCCGGCGGCTTCCCCGAGAAGCTGCGCACCGCGGTGCTCAAGGGCGCGCCCCGCGTGGTGGGCCTGCCGGGCAAGAGCCTGCCGCCGCTGAACCTCGTCGAGCGCCAGGCGCTGCTGACCGGGAAGCTGGGGCGGCCGGCGACCCGCGCCGAAGCGGTGTCGCACGCGCTCTACCCGCGGGTGCTCGACGACTTCTTCGACGCCCGCGCGAAGTATGAGGACGTCTCGATCCTCGACACCCCGACGTACTTCTACGGCCTCGAGGTCGGGCAGGAACGTTGGGTCGACCTCGAGCCGGGCAAGACGCTGGTGCTCTCGTTGGAAGCCGTCTCCGACGCCGGCCCCGACGGGATGCGCACCGTCTTCTTCGAGCTCAACGGCCACGGGCGGCAGGTGACGGTGAAGGACAAGTCGCTGGTCTCCTCGGTCGCCGAGCGCCGCCTCGCGGACAAGGGCAACTCCGACCACGTCGGGGCGCTGATGCCAGGGGTGGTGATCGCCGTCCACGCCGCCGCCGGGGCGAAGGTCGAGCCCGGCTCGCCGCTGCTGACGCTGGAGGCGATGAAGATGGAGACGGTGGTGCGCGCGCCGAAGTCGGGAACGCTCAAGGAGCTCGCGGTAGGGTTGAAGGCCCGGGTGCAAGCGGGGGATCTTCTCGCCGTCCTGGGGTGACTGGAGCCAATGGGGGCGACGACTCGAAATCTCCTGTTCTCGGTGGCGGTGGGCCTGGTGGTCCTCCTCATCGCCGCCTGGGGGTGGGAAGCGCCGCTCGACCTGCGGGTGATCGTCAAAGGCTTCGCCGCGGTCCTCCTCGCCAGCTCGGTGGTGCCTTCGGCGATCGGCTTCTTCCGCCGCGCCGACGCCGAGGGCTGGCGCGCCGGCCTGCCGCTGTTCCTCAACGCGGTGGTGGTGATGATCTGGATCGCCGGCCCGCTGGAGCCAATGGCGATCCGGCTCAACTTCTGGTCGAAGTACGAGAAGCGGATGAACGCGGTCGAGCTCGCGCGGGTCGGGCGGTTGAAGGAACGGGTGGCCCTGCAGGACACCTCGAACTACGGCGAGCAACTCGACACCCGCGGCACCTCGCTGCGCTTCAAGATGACCGCCGGCTGCATGGGCGCCTGTTGGTCCGGCTTCGTCTACGTCTTCGACAACGGCCCGCCGGGGCCGGACACAGAGGAGTCGACGCTGCTGCATCGCAAGCTCGAGGAGCACTGGTACTGGGTCGACGTGCTGCAGTAGCTGCTCGACGGGGACACTGGGTCCGATCCATGTTCCGCGCGCTTTGCGCAAGCTTTCCACCACGCTCTTCGGTGAGACCTACACCTTCCCGTCGATGAAGGACGTGCTCGCGCGCGCCAACGAGCCGCGCTCGGGCGACGTTCAGGCGGGGCTGGCGGCGAGCTCGATGCGCCAGATGGCGGCCGCGAAGCTGGTGCTCGCCGACGTGACGATGAAGGAGCTGCGCGAGAGCCCCTCGGTGCCCTACGAGCTCGACGAGGTCACCCGGGTGATCGAAGACGACCTGCAGCAGCCGCAGGCCGACCGCGCCTACAAGAAGGTCTGCGGCTGGAGCGTCGCCGAGCTGCGGGAGTTCATCCTCGACAGCGCCACCACCGGCGAGCAGGTGGCGGAACTGAGCTTCGGCCTGACCCCGGAGATGGCGGCGGCGGCGGCGAAGCTGATGTCGAACCTGGACCTGGTGATGGCGGGCCGGAAGATCCGGGTCACCGCCCGGTGCAACAACACCATCGGGCTCGACGGGCGGATCAGCTCCCGGCTGCAGCCGAACCATCCCCGCGACGAGGTGCAGGGCGTGCTCGCCGCGGTGAAGGACGGGCTCTCCTTCGGCAACGGAGACGCGGTGATCGGCGTCAACCCCTCGACCGATGACATCGAGAAGTGCGCCGACATCCTCAAGGCGACCAAGGACCTGATGCGGCGCTTCCGGGTGCCGACCCAGAACTGCGTCCTCGCCCACCTCACCGTGCAGATGGAAGCGCTGGAGAAGAAGGGAGCGCCGCTCGACCTGAT
>JAYVRT010000384.1:0-6228 GCA_043776025.1 Archangiaceae bacterium
CGCGACCTCGGCCTCGCCCAGCGGGCTGCCGTGCGAGGTGCACTTGCCACCCTTGTTGGGCGAGCCGTAGCCGATGGTGGTCTTGATCACGATCAGCGAGGGCCGCCGGGTCTCGGCCTTGGCGAGCGCGATCGCGGAGTCGATCGCGTCGAGGTCGGTGTCCCCGTTCTTCACGTGCTGCACGTGCCAGCCGTAGGACTCGTAGCGCTTGCCGGTGTCCTCGCTGAAGCTCAAGGACGCGGGCCCGTCGAGGGTGACGTCGTTGGCGTCGTAGAGGCAGATCAGCTTGCCCAGCTTCAGGTGCCCGGCGAGCGAGGCGGCCTCGGAGGTGAGGCCCTCCATCACGTCGCCGTCGGAGATCAGCGCGTAGGTGTGGTGGTTGACCAGCTCGAAGTCGGGGCGGTTGAAGCGGGCCGCGAGCGCGCGCTCGGCGATCGCCATCCCGATCGCGTTGACGTGGCCCTGCCCGAGCGGGCCGGTGGTCGCCTCGACGCCCGGGGTGTGGCCGAACTCGGGGTGGCCGGGAGTCTTGGACTCGAACTGCCGGAACTTCATCAGGTCGTCCATCGACATCGGGTACCCGGTGACGTGGAGCAGCGAGTACAGCAGCATCGAGCCATGGCCGGCGGAGAGCACGAAGCGATCGCGGTCGGACCACGACGGGTCGGCCGGGTTGTGCTTGAGGTGGTTCTGCCAGAGCACGTACGCCATCGGCGAAGCGCCCAACGGCAGGCCGGGGTGTCCGGAGTCGGCGCGCTGAACGGCGTCGATCGAGAGGGTGCGGAGGGTGTTGATGCAGAGCAGGTCGAGGGTCGAAGGGCTCGTCATATGGAGCCCCGCGATCTATCAGACCCGCTCAGCCAGCGTCGCCTTCACCTGCGAGGTAGCTCAAGATCACCTCGTCCAGGCTCTTCTCGCTGATCAGGTCTTCCCCGAAGAGCGTCTCGACGCCGACCTCGTTGATCTTTGGCGCCTCCTTCATTTCGCGGGCGGCCACGACTTCGGGGGGCAAGGTGATCTTCGGCATCGCGGCAGCCGGAGCGGCGCCCATCGCAGCGGCGATGTGGTGCTGGTGCTTCGCGGCGGCGGCCTCGGCGTCGGTCGCGAGCTGGCCCGGCTGGTAGCTGCGGCTGGCGGTGTCGATGTTGTCGTAGACGCCGTTGATCAGGTTCCGCAGCATCTCCTTGTGCTGCTCTTCCATCATCTCGCGCACCAGCTCGGCGAGGTTCACCGTCTTCACCATGTCGGCGTAGCCGGTCTTCTTCGACGCGAGGATGTTCCCGCCTACGAAGAGGTGGGTGATGATGTGCGGGTTGGCCGCTCCCGAGTCCTCCGTCTGGACGTGGTAGACCTTCCCCTTGTGTTTGATGTTGTGGTTGAAGCCGGTGACGGCTTTTTCGAAGGTCTTCGCCATGGTGTCGGAGCAGTGGGCGGACGGTAACAGAGCGGCGCGGCAGGTCGTTAGCTTTCGACCTCTTCAAGTTCGGCCGGGGTGTTGATCCCGTCGAGCGCGCGTGGATCCGCCGACTCGATCGCTTTCACCTTCACCGACTTGAGCAGCGATCGCAGCGAAGGATTTGCGCCGAGCTTCGGGCGCCAGGCCGCCCCGAGCGACGCACGGTAGAGCGCCAGCAGCGGCTCGAGCTCTCCGTGCCGCCGGTAACAACAGACCTCGTGGTCGCCGTCGGCCTGCAGCAGCGCCTCGACCGTTTGGTGGTCGATGAAGGGCATGTCACACGCGACCACCACCACCCACGGCGTTGAGGCGTGCAGGAGCGCCGTCACCACTCCGCCCGGCGCCCCCCGGCCGGGCTCGACGTCCTCGACGCGCCGCACGCCGAACAGATCGTAGCGCTCGTCGCCGGAGATGATCAGCGCCTCGTGCGCCAGCCCCTTGAGGTCGAGCAAGCGTTCGACGAAGGCGCGGCCCTGGTGAACGAGCAGCCCCTTGGGAACACCGCCGAGGCGGGTGCCCTTCCCCCCTGCGAGAATCGCGAGAGTCAGATCATGGGGGCCCCGTTTCATCGGGCGAATCATACGCGGCCGGGCGGCACTGAACGCCCGTTCCATCGAGATTTGACTCCAGGTTGCCGATCGATAGAGTCCGCCGCTCCTCGGGCAGTCGTTGTTCCGCGCACGCTATGCCAGCCAACCAAACCCACTCCTTGTTGCCGCCTCGCGCGAGCCGTCCCCGCGTCGCGGTGCCGATTGCGCCACCGGTGCTGCTCCCCTCGCTGATTCCGTTCGACGTGCTCCAGGCGTACGAGCGCGAAGTCGACGCGAGCCAGCGCGAGGCCCAGTTCGAGGAAGACCGGGTGATGGGCGCCGACGAGCTCGGCGTCGAAGACGTTCAGGAGAGCTCGACCACCGGCAACTCCGGCATCGGCTTCGTCGCCGAGAGCCCGGCGGATCCGCAGGTTGCGATCGAGGCGTTGTCCCGGGTGGATCAGTTCCGCGGCCTGCCGCGGGAGTCGCTCGCGGCGCTCGCCGAAGGGGCGCTCCAGTGCGACATCACCGAGGGTGAGTACCTGTTTGTCGAAGGCGACGAGGCCAGCTCCTTCTTCGTCGTCGCCGAGGGCACGCTCGAGATTCTCCGCCGCAAGGACGGCCGCGAAGTCGCGCTGCGCCACCTGTCGGAGGGCGAGGCGATCGGCCTTTTCGGGCTCTTCTCCGGCCAGCAGCGCGCGGCCTGCGCCCGCGCCATCGGCCACGCGGTGGTGCTGCAGATTCCCGCGGACAAGCTCCAGGCGGTGATCGAGAAGGACGCCCGCCTCCACGACCGGATGGTCGGCTTCTACCAGGAGCGGATCCTCGAGGGCTTTCTCGGCTCGAGCAGGCTCTTCGCCGACGTCGACTCGATCGCCCGCGCGCGGATGATCGGCAAGTTCGTCGAGAAGCAGTTCAAGCCGGGCGCGACGGTGATGAACCCCGGCGAGCTGTGCAACCTGATCGGCGTCGTCACCCACGGCGCTTTGGTGCTCGAGGATCGCGCCAAGCTCGGCGAGGAAGCCCGTCAGTTCGAGGTCACCCAGGGCCAGTTCATCGCCGTCACCAGCGCGATGTCGGGCCACCCGGGCCGCCTGCGGATCTACGCCGGTGAGACCACCAGCGTGGTGATGCTCGGCCACAAAGAGATGACCGAACTGCTGCGCGACTACCCGGCGCTGAAGAACCTGCCCCGGGTGCTGCCGGCCCACGCCCGCCTGCTCGACCGCGACGTCTTCTGCGGTCACACCGGCGTCCCCGGGCTCTGACCCGCCTTAGGAACAAGCGGCGGCCCACCGGGGTTCTTCAAGCATCGTGAAACTCGACGGCGGCAAGGTCTTGTTGCTGGTCGCCTTCGTCGCGCTCGGAGTCGTCGGCTGGGACTGGCCGGTGTTCTGGCCGTTCAAGCTGCTGGCGGTGATGGGTCACGAGACCGGCCACGCGCTCGCTTCGCTGCTCGCCGGAGGGTCCGTGAGCCGGGTGACGATCGCCGGAAACGAATCGGGCGAGTGCCTCTCGGCGATCCCCGACAGCTTCTTCGCCCGGGTGCTGGTCTACAGCGCCGGCTACGTCGGCGCGGCGCTGGTGTCGGTGGTGTTGCTGCTGCTGACCTTCCGCTTCAACCTCGGGCGGATCATGCTCGGCCTCGCCTGTGTCTGGCTGGTGGCGATGGGCTTCTTCTACGCCCGCGACGGTTTCACCCTCGCCTTCTGCGGTGGGATGGCCGCCGCCTTCGGGCTGGGCGCCCGGCTGCTTCCTCCTTCGGTGGTGGGAGTGGTCAACCTCTTCATCGCCTCCTTCACCTCGCTGTACGCGGCGATGGATCTGAAAGACGACCTCTGGAACGGGGCAGTGCGCGCCCACAGCGACGCCCAGCTGCTGGCAAACATCACCATCGTGCCCGCGGTGGTCTGGGCCACGCTGTGGACGCTGCTGTCCCTGGCGCTGCTGGGCTCGGGGATCTTCCTCGCAATGCGCCGCAAGCTGCCGGCGTTGGCCACCGGACCGCGGTTGCCCGATCAGCTCCTCGGCCGCAGCCGGTAGTCGATGAAGTCTTCGCGCCGGGTGTGGGTCAGGTAGGGGTTGTGCTTGCGTTCCCAGGCCAGCGAAGAGACCGGCACCGAGCCGTAGTCGTGGCCGGGGTAGAGCACCGTCGCGTCGGGAAGGTGGCCAAGGACACGGTGGAGGCTGTCGAACATCTGCCCTGCGTCGCCACCCGGGAAATCGCAGCGGCCGCAGTGCTCGACGAAGAGCGTGTCTCCGGAGAACAGCGCGCCGCCACAGTGGACGCACTGCGAGCCGGGGGTGTGACCGGGGGTGTGGATCAGCGTCACCGTCAGGGGCCCGACCTTCACCTCGGCGCCAGGGCCGACTGCCACCAGCGCCGGCGCGAAGTCGCGCAGGTCGGGGTTGAAGTCGAGCTCGGCCTGTTGGACGTAGACCTTCAGATCCTTCACCTTCAGCAGCTCGGGCACGCCGTTGATGTGGTCATGGTGGGAGTGCGTCAAGAAGGCCGCCACCAGCCGCTTGCCCGCGCGCGCGATCTCCTCCATCAAAGCCGGCACGTTCCACGCAGGGTCCACCACCGCGACCTCCGGGGCCCCTTCGGCACCGACGAGGTGGATGAAGTTTTTCATCGGTCCGTATGTCAGCTGGCTTACGTAGAGCATCTTTGGTTTCGTACCCCGCTATGTCGCCTCGCGCCCACCTGATCTGCCTCCTCCTGGTGTACGGAACGGCCGTGGCCGGCGAGAAGCCGTGCATCACCTATAAGCCGCCGCCTCCGGGAGAGGACGACCGCCCGCTGGCGACCGCGATCACCGTCGGCCCTCAGGGCAGCGACTTCGCGTTCCGGGTCGATTTCGACAAGGTGCCGTGGGGCGACGCTTGCGGGGCGCGCTGCGCGAACACCACCATCTTCCTCGACACCGACAACGACAAGAAGACGGGCCTGAAGCTTCGCGACGAGAAGGCGATCGAGACGGGTGCGGACATGTCGATCACCATCCAGGGAACGCGTGAGTACAAGGAGAGCTCGTCGCTGGCGGTGCTGAAGATCCGGGTGAAGCAGTTCGGTGAAGAGGCGACGAGCGTCGAGCAGGGCTCAGTGCTCGCCGACCTCGACCTGCGCC
This sequence comes from Archangiaceae bacterium, assembly GCA_043776025.1. GTDB lineage: Bacteria > Myxococcota > Myxococcia > Myxococcales > Myxococcaceae > JAYVRT01. Next base: position 5,118 of record JAYVRT010000384.1, read on the forward strand.
GGGACACCGAGCGCATCAACGCCTCGGACAAGTCGATCTACCTGCTGATTGACGCGAACATCGGCAGTCTTCCCGCGGGCCCGAAGGTGCGCGTCGTCTACCACCCACCCGATGGAAAGCCGCTGATCGGCAGCGCCAAGGGCCTCAACGCCCCCGGCGCGAACCGGGTGGAGATCTTCAAGCAGGGCAAGCTCACCAACCCGGTGAAGAAGAAGCGCAACGACTACGATTACTAGCTGCGATGCCGCTGGGGGCTGAAGTGGAAAAGGGCGTCGGCGTCCGGCGGGTGCAGCGCCGCGACGGCAGCACCCAGGACGATCCCGTCGCGGTGGAGGAGCCGCTGGAGATCCGCGTCGGTACGGACCCGGTGGCGACCACGATGCGTACCCCGGGCGACGACGCCCGGCTGGCGGTGGGCTTCCTCTTTTCCGAGGGGATCATCCGCTCACGCGCCGACCTCGGCACCCTGTCCCACTGCGGACACCCGGGCGACGAGGGCTACGGCAACGTCTTCGAGGTGACGCCTGCAGGGGGCGCGCGATTGCCGCTCGAGCGAGCCGAGGCCGCGCGGCGGGGCACGCTGACCACCTCCGCGTGCGGGGTCTGTGGCCGGCGGACGATCGATGACCTGCTGGCGATCTGCCCGGTAAGCCCGGTCGAACCGACGATTGCCTCGGCGTGGGTTGCCTCGGCGCCGGAGCACCTGCTCCAACCCAACTTCGCTCGCACCGGAGGCGTCCACGCCGCGGCCGTGCTCACCGCCGCCGGTGGGGTGCTGGCCACCTTCGAGGACGTCGGCCGGCACAACGCGGTCGACAAGGCGATCGGCGAGCTGGTGTTGGCCGACCGCCTCGGAGCGGGGGCGATGCTGGTGGTCAGCGGCCGGTCGAGCTTCGAGATCGTCCAGAAGGCGGCGATGGCCCGGCTGACGGTGGTGGCGAGCGTCTCCGCGCCCAGCACCCTGGCGATCGAGCTCGCCGAGAAGACCGGGATCTGCCTCGTAGGCTTCGTGCGCGAAGGGCGGTTCAACGTCTACAGCCACCCCACCCGCCTCACGCCCTAACCCCCCGGGGCTCCACGGGTTCTGACATGACGATGACATCGCCCCCCG
>JAYVRT010000385.1:0-6227 GCA_043776025.1 Archangiaceae bacterium
CATGATTTTCCAAGCGCTGAAGACCTGATCACTCAACCTATAACTAATCCGATCGCCAGAACCTTACCACCGGAAGCGCATGATGCGGGAAGCCGAGCTGGTGGCCCGCACCGCCAGCTTCTACGAGCGGCAGGTGCGGCCCCTGTTCCGGCCCGGAGCGCTGCGCGCGCTCGAGCACCACCGGCGCCAGGGCGACCGGGTGGTGCTGCTCACCGCCTCGTCGCACTTCATCGCCGAGAAGGTGGCGGCCGAGCTGGGCCTCGACGGGATCCTCTGCAACCGCCTCGAGGTGGACTCGGCGGGAAAGCTGACCGGGCGCACCGTCGGGCCGGTGTGCTTCGGCCCGGGGAAGCTGATCCACGCGCGCACCGAGGCGCGCGCGCAAGGCGAGCAGCTGGCGGGCTGCGTCTTCTACACCGACTCCTTCTCCGACGTGCCGGTGCTCGAGGCGGTGGGCCGGCCGGTGGCGGTGAACCCCGACCTGCGGCTGCGGCGCCGGGCGCAGCGTCGCGGCTGGGAGATCGTCGATTGGGGGGTGCCCGCGCAGGTGTAGGTTCGCCGGCATGTCCCTGGTCTCTGCCGTGCTGTTGATCGCCGCGCTCGCGGCCAAGCCCCCCGCTGATCCCCGCCAGGACCTGCTCGACGCGATGGTGGTCGAGCTCGATCGCAATCGCGATCAGCTCAAGCTCAACGAGAGCAAGCCGCCGTACTTTCTGAGCTACCAGCTCAAGGACTTCACCCAGACCGAGATCTCCGCCCGCTACGGAGCGCTGTTCGGCGATCAGAGCTGGCGCGACCGGAAGCTCTTCGTCGACGCCCGCGTCGGCGACTACGCCTACGACAGCTCGCTGAGCGACGAGCTCGACTTCAGCTTCTCGATGAAAGGCAACAGCTACATCACCCGGAAAAACGGCCCCTGGGACGATAACGGACAGGCCCTGCGTACCGCGCTCTGGCTGATCACCGACGAAAAGTACAAGGGCGCGCTGTTCAACTACCTGAAGAAGAAGGGCGACGACGTCTACACCGTCGAGGATCCCAAGCGGCCGCCGAGCTTCTCGAAGGAAGAGCCGGTGGTGCACCTGGGGGAGAAGGTCCCCTTCGAGTTCAACGCCGACCGCTTCCGGAAGCTGGCGCGCGAGCTGTCGGCAGCGCTCGCGGCGCACAAGGAGATCTTCGACTCCGAGGTGCGCTTCAACGCAGACAAGGTGGTGCGCTACTTCGTCAGCACCGAGGGCACCCGCATCGTCACCGAGGATGCGATGTTCGGCTTCCACGTGCAGGCCTACACCCGCGCCGACGACGGGCAGCTGCTGGAGAACTCGCGCGACTTCTACGCGCCCACCCAAGCCCAGCTGCCGACCGACGAGAAGCTGCGCGCGGTGGCGGAGGCGATGGTCGGCGAGCTGGTGGCGCTGCGGAGCGCCCCGGCGATCGACCCCTACACCGGGCCGGCGATCCTCGAGCCCGACGCGGCGGGTGTGCTGTTTCACGAGGCGGTCGGGCACCGGCTCGAGGGCGAACGGCAGGACGGCGAGGCCGAAGGCAAGACCTTCCATGGGCAGATCGGCAAGCCGGTGCTGCCGGCGTTCCTGAGCATCTACGACGACCCGACGATGCGGGAGCGCGGCGGGGTGCAGCTCAACGGCTACTACCTCTTCGACGAGGAGGGCGTGCGGGGCAAGCGGGTGACGCTGGTCGAGGGTGGGGTGCTTCGCAGCTACCTGCTCTCGCGCCGGCCGGTCGAGGGCTTCGCCCAGAGCAACGGGCACGGCCGCAGCCAGGGCAACCGCAAGCCGGTGGCGCGGATGGCGAACCTGATCGTCGAGTCGAAGAAGCCGGTCAGCGACGCCGAGCTGAAGAAGATGCTGATCGCCGAGGCGAAGCGGCAGGGCAAACCCTACGGGTTGATCATCCGCGACATCACCGGCGGCAACACCAACACCTCGACCTTCGGCTACCAGGCCTTCAAGGGGATCCCGCGCATGGTCTACCGGGTCGACGTGCGCGACGGCAAAGAGTCGCTGGTCCGAGGGGTGGAGATCGTCGGCACGCCGCTGTCTTCGATCAACCGGGTGCTCGCCACCGGCCCGACCCAGGGCGTCTTCAATGGCTACTGCGGCGCCGAGAGCGGGATGGTGCCGGTGTCGACGGTCGCGCCCGCGGCCCTGCTGCAGGAGATCGAGCTACAGCGTGCGCTCGAGGGCAAGGACCGCCCCCCGCTGCTGCCCAAGCCCGCGGCGAAGTGACAGGGCGCCGGCGCCGACAATATAGTCGTCCATATGGTTCAGCTGCTGATTCAGGTCGATGACCGGCTCGCGCGCGAGCTCAACCGCGCGGTCCCCGCGAAGTCGCGGCTGCGTTCGGAGTTCATCCGCCGCGCGATCCGCAAGGCGTTGATGGCGCTGGACGATCGGCGCACGGCGCAGAAGTACCTCGAGGTGCCGCTGATCGGTGCGGACGAACTGGATCCTCCGTGGCTGCCGTGGGAGCCCCGGCGACGGAGCCGGCGCAAGTGAGACAGTACGAGCTGTGGTGGGCCGACCTTCCGCAGCCAGCCGGGCGACGCCCGGTGATGTTGTTGCAACGCAGCGGGGCGGCCGCCTACCTGAACCAACTGCTGGTCGCCGAGGTGACCACGCAGATCCGGGGCATCCCCCAGGAGCTGCCCCTGGGCCGGCGGGAAGGGCTCGACCGGCGCTGCGTCGCCAACTTCGACAACATGCGCCTGGTGCCCAGGGGCCGGCTCTCGGAGCGCATCGGCGCGCTGCACCCGGGCCGTGAAGTCGAGCTCAAGCGCGCCGTGGGCCGCGTGTTCGGCTGGCCCGAGCTCGACGAGCTGGAGGACTGAGCCCGGAGGTACTTGTCGCTTCCATCAGCCGCCTCGGTGATGGTGCCCCATGCCCCGACTCGTCTTCGCAACACTCTGTCTTTGCCTCGCCGGCTGTGGCGTCGCCGGCGATGTCTGCGTCGACGAGAACCTGCCCTGCCTCGTCAACAACTGCTCGAACTACGCGGCCTCGACGATCACGCTGAAGTACGGCGGGATGCAGTGCGCCTACAAGGTCTCGGACATGGCCGCCAGCAAGGCCTGCCTCGCCCAGGTGAAGCAGTACTGCAATGGCAACCCTGATGGTGGGAGCGGCGGCGGAGCCGGTGGTGGAACGGGTGGCGGCACGGGCGGCGGCTCTGGCGGCGGCTCTGGCGGCGGGGGCGGGGCCGGCGGTGGCGGCCCCCCGGTTGTCACTGTGATCGCGCTCGGGCAGGGCTCCACCCGGGCGATGGTGGTCGACGCGACCCACATCTACTGGACCGCGGGTTCAAAGGTGATCAAGGCCCAACTCGACGGGGGAGGTCTTCTCGACCTCGCGATCAACCAGAACAGCCCGGCCGGAATCGCCGTCGACGCCACCTCGGTGTACTGGGTGAACTCCAACGCCACCGGGACGGTGATGAAGGTTCCGCTTTCCGGCGGCACCGCGGTCACCCTTGCGTCTTCCCAAAGCTTTCCGCAGAAGCTCGTCGTCAGCGGCGGCGGCGTGTACTGGACCGCCACCACCGCGATCCGGAGTGCCAGCAAGTCAGGCGGTACGGTCTCGACCCTCGCTTCGGGAGTGCTCGGCGCCTACGCGATCGCGCTCGACTCGACCTACGTCTATTGGACCGCCCAGGGCGCCGGCGGCCTGGGGACGGTGGCACGCGTCGATCTCGTCGGTGGAACGCCTCAGACCCTGGTGGTGGCGGACGCCGGGGTCACCCTGGGCGACCTGGCGGTCGACGCGGATCACGTCTACTGGACCACCGGCAACACCGTCTCGAAGCTCTCGCTCGACGGCGGAGCAGTCGTGGCCCTCGCGCCGGCCGAGTACAACGCGATTGCGATCACCGTCGACGCCAACCGCGCTTATTGGCTCAACGCCGGCGCGACCGCCGGCGGCGTCTCCAGCGTGCCGCTCGCGGGCGGGACGCCGACGATCGCCGCTCCGGCGATGTTCAACGGTGCCGCGATGACGCAGGACGCGACGCGTGTGTACTGGGTGGGGAACAGCTCGCTGCTCAGCGCCCCGAAGTAGCCCGTCAGGGCGCGGCGGGCACAGGCTGGGCGGGCCCGGAGTCGTGGGGCGCCCGGAAGCCGCGGCCGACGACGTAGCGCTGGAAGTCGGCGATGAACTGCTCGGCGGCGACGGCGTTCACCGCGGCGAACGCGGCGTTGAAGTCTTTGCCGGCGCGCATCGCGTCGAGCAGCCGGTGCACGTTCTCTTCGCCGTGGGTCTTGATCAGCCAGGTGAAGCAGTGGTGCGCCGCGCCGTAGACGATGCCATTGTCCATCTCGACCATCGACTCCGGATCTCCCAGCGGGTCGGCGTCGGGGTGCTGTTCCCAGTAGCGCGCGAGATCCTCGAGGCTGAGCCACTTGTAGCCCTGGTTCGCCGTCCAGGTGGCCATGCCCTCGCGGAACCACAGCGGGATCTTCCGGTCGAGCCAGGTTTCCTTGGTCGCCGAGCGCTGGAACATCAGGCAGTGGGTGAGCTCGTGGAGCACCAGCTCGTCGAGCTCGGCGTCCTTCGCGCCGCCCGGGCCCCAGGTCGCTGGAGTCTGAAACCAGACGTCGTCGTAGCGGGCCCAGGCGCGCAGCCAGCCGTAGTGCCGGCGCGCCTCGGTCTCCAGATCCTCGTGCGACTTGAGCAGGAAGATCGTCACCGGGTGCTCGAGCTTCCCCCAGCGCTTGAGCTGCGCCGAGGCCTTCTCCAGCGCGCGCACCAGGCGCTGGTGCTCGGACTCCTGGCCGGCGTCGAAGGCGATGTCGACCGGCCCGGCCTCGAGCGCCTCCTGCTTGCGCTGGGTGAGCAGCGCCGCCGGGTGCGCGCAGCCGGCGGCGAGCCACAACGACAGGGCGAGCGCCGCACGCGTCATCTCGCCCCCAGCAGCCGGAGCGCTTCGCCGCCGACGTCGGCGACGTTGGTGATCTGCACGTCCTGGGCAGGCCCGAAAGAGAGCACCGGCACCGGGTGCGTCGTGTGGCTTCGGGTCGAGAGGTCCTCGACGTTGCCGTGATCGGAGCAGATGAAGATCTGCGCGTCGGCGGGCCGCTGGGCGATCACCGCCCGGGCGAACCGGTCGAACGTCGTCAGCGCCCGCACCGCGGCCTTGAAGTCCCGCGCGTGCCCAGCCTCGTCGGCGAGGAAGTGCTCGAAGAGGGTGAAGTCGCAAGACAGTGCCCAGAAGATCCGCGCCGCCTCGTCGGCGGAGTGCTCGGGCACGTCGAGGCCCCGGCCCCGGGCGGTGGCGCCGTCGATGTCGTGGGTGAGCCCTTCGCCGGCGCGGGCGTCTTCGAAGGTGCGCATCGGGACGGCGGCGGCGCTGAAGGCCAGGGCGCTCGCCGACGGGCGAATCCTCCGCTTCACCTCGGCCGACAGCTCGAGCGGCGGCTCCTTCGAGGGCCGGCTGGGGACGCCCATGTGTTGCAGCACCGAGGCCGGGTAGGCGTTGGCGAAGGTCGCCGTCCGCCCGGCGGCGCTCAAGCGGCGCACGATCGAGTGCCCGTTGATCAACGCGATCAGCCGCGAGTCCGGGTAGCCGAGCACGTGCTCGCCGATCAGCTTCGGAGCGGGGAGCGCGGTGTAGATCGCCGTCTGGTTCGACGCGCTCTGCGGCCGCCCTTCGACCCCGAAGGTGGTGTCCGCCGCCCGGAAGGTTCCGCCGTCGGGCAGCGCGGTGCCGCTGCCGTCGTCGAAGCGCGAGACGAGGAACTCTGCCTGCGCCAGAGGATTCTTCGCAGGCTGCCGGGCGCCGATTCCGACGCCGTCGATGAAGAGGACCGCGACGCGCACGCTGCGCTCACTGTAACCTCGTTGCGCAAGCTTCCCATGGCCTTCCACGGCGATCTTTCCAGCTACCCGCTGCCCGAGCTGTTGCAGTGGCTCGACTCGTCGCGGAAGACCGGCGCGCTGCAGCTGTCGTGGGAGGCGGGCGACCGCAAGCTCTTCATCCTCGCCGGGCAGGTGTTCGCCACCGCGAGCCCCGCGCTGTGGGAACGAATGGCCCGGGCGCTGGAGCAGGGAGGGGTGGCGGACGGCCAGCGGCTGATGCTCAGCTTGAAGAACAGCGATCGCACCGGCGTGCCGGCCGACGTCGCGCCCGAGACCCAGCGGGCGCTGCAGGAGCTCGCCGCCGAGGAGCTGTATGGCGCGATCGCCGATCTCACCCAGGCCGAGGGCGGCCGCTTC
>JAYVRT010000386.1:0-1939 GCA_043776025.1 Archangiaceae bacterium
GCTTGCGGCAGCTGCCCGGCGAGGGTGACTTCGCCGGAAAGTCGGACAGATCGAGATCGGCGCAGACCAGGCCCGGAGCGCAGGTCCAGTGGAACTGGCACAGCTCGCCCGCCGCCCTGGGGATCACACACGTGCCGGAGGCTCCGGCGACGAACGGGGTGACATCGCACGCGAGGCCCGGATCGCAGGTCGACAGACGGTCGGCGTCGAAGGCGCAGCGCTCGCCCGCTTTCGCCCGCGGGCGGCAGGTTCCCTGGCAGACCAGGTCGCTCGCGCACTCCGCCGAGCTCGCGCAGGGGGCATCGAGCGGGCGCGGCGGGATGCAGCGGTCGTCGCTGGTGTCCATCGGCGTCCCCTTGTCGTCGCAGACCAGCGCGGGATCGCAGCCGAAGCCGCAGGCCTCTCCCTCTTGGGGCCAGCTGGAACAGGTGCCGCGGCAGACGCCACCGGGCTTGATGCAGACGCTGCCGCGCTGGCAGTCGACCGCGCGCTCACAGGTCTGGCCGCTGGCGATCTTTCCGGAGATCAGCCCGGTCTGCAGCCCGCAGTCGGAGAACGGGTGGGCGGCGATCGCCGGGTAGTTGGGCGGGAACGTCGGCGGGCAGCTGCTCGATTTCATGCGGGTCTCGCAGCCAGCGAGCTTGATCGCGTCGACCTCGACCACCTTCTGCTCGAACGACGGCCGCAGGGTCTCGTACTCGGCGAGGCACCGCGCCTGCTCGAGCGGCAGACAGCCAGCGAGCTCGTCGCGCGCGAACGCGGTGTAGCAGCGCTGGAGCAGGCTGCAGCGGGCCTGCGAGAGGCGGTCGCACAGCTCGATCGGCCCGATGGTGACTGGCCCGGCGTCCGCGCCCCCGTCGGCCGCCGGCTTCGACGCGCCGGGGCAGCCGAGCAGCAACAGCGCGAGCAGCGGAGCGAGGCGGGCCATGCGGCGGCGCACTCTAACCGCGTTTCTTCAGAGCGCCTGCCTTGTCGATGAACCACCCGTCGGCGAGCCGCTTCTCGACCTTCTCCCGGTAGCCCTGCACCGTGAACTCGGAAGTGGCGATCGCGTCGATCGCCGCGGTCTGCACCCGCTTGCCGGTCTCTTCGCCCACCACCAGCTCGAGCATCGGCTCGCGCGCCTCCTCGAACTTCCGGGGCCCCAGGTTCTTCAGGGCGGCGATCTTCACGTCGTCCGCCATGTCCTGCAGCAGCAGCAGCACCGCTCCGGCGATCCGCGGATCCTCTTTTTCGTCGAGGAAGCCCATCAGCACCGTCTTCTTCTCGGGGTTGCGCGTGTACTCGGCCCCGAGCCGGCGCAGCTCATCGCAGGCGACGCCGATCACTTCCCCGGGGGAGAGGATCGCCTCGAGGACCTTCAGCGCCCAGGAGCTGGCGGTGTCGCTGCGCTTGAGGAAGTCCTTCACCGGGCCGACCGCGTCGGCGCCCATCGCGCAGATGATCTCGAAGACGTGCTCCTTCTCGTCGGCGTCGGTGGTGTGCGGGTCGACGGTGAGCGTGAAGCGGTGCATCAGCACCCCGACCGCCTCCGGTGTCTTCAGGTCCCCCAGCTGGGCGATCGCCTTCTGCCGGGTCGCCGGGTCGCCGTACTTCTGGGTGACCTTTGCCTTGAGCCTGGCCGCCTTGTCCGCGGGGGTGCCGCCACCGAGAAAATCGAGGAATCCCATTGAGGCGAAGCTCTCTAGCAGAAGGTGACTACAGCTTCAGGCCCTTCCGCACATCGCCGCGGTAGGCCGGCTCGAACAGCTCGATCGCCTTCTTCAGCGAAGCGTCGACGTGCTCGGGCACCTTCACCTGGATCACGAGGTAGAGATCGCCCGTGGCGCCGCCGGCCAGCGCGGGCACGCCCTTGCCCTTCAGCCGCATCTTCAGCCCCGACTGCGTGTGCGGCTTGATCGTCACCTTGCCCGCGCCACCGAAGGTGGGCACCGACACC
>JAYVRT010000387.1:0-1936 GCA_043776025.1 Archangiaceae bacterium
GGCTCGAAGAAGATGATCGGATCCGGCTGGCGCAGCGCCGAGAGCAGCAGCCCCTTGGCGTCATAGGGGTTGCTCGGCGCGACCACCTTCAGGCCCGCCTGGTGGATGAAGAGCGCCTCGGGGCTCTGCGAGTGGTAGTGGCCGCCGCGGATGCCTCCGCCAAACGGGGTGCGGATCACCACAGGCGCCGCGTACTGCCCACCCGATCGGTAGCGCAGCTTGCACAGCTCAGAGACGATCTGATCGAACCCGGGGAAGATGAAGTCGGAGAACTGAATCTCCGGCACCGGCTTCATCCCGTACATCGCCATCCCGATCGCGGTGCCGATGATCCCGCCTTCGGCCAGCGGGGTGTCGATCACCCGCTCGGGGCCGAACTCCTCGTAGAGGCCGGCGGTGGCGCGGAAGACCCCGCCGAACTTGCCGACGTCTTCTCCGAGCACGACCGTCCGCGGATCGCGGCGCATCTCCAGCCGCAGCGCCTCGTTGACCGCTTGAAGCAGATTAAGGGTGGCCATCGGCGGTGCGCTCGCGCTCCATCAGCCCCTTGAGGAAGAATTCGGCGGCGCGGTACGACGACCGCACCAGGGGCCCCGCCGCGACATAGAGGAAGCCATAGGACTCGGCCACCTTCTTGTATTCGGCGAACTGCTCGGGAGAGACGAACTTCTCGACCCGCAGGTGAAACTGCGAGGGCTGCAGGTACTGGCCCAGCGTCAGCACGTCGACGCCCACCTCGCGCACCGCCTTGAAGGTCTGCTCCAGCTCGTCCGGCGTCTCGCCCAGGCCGACCATGATCGAGGTCTTGGTGTAGAGCCGCTCGGGCCGCTGCTTCAGGTACGCGAGCACCTTGAGCGACTGGGCGAAGGTGGCGCGGCGATCGCGGACCTTCGGCGTCAGCCGCTCGACCGTCTCGATGTTGTGCGCCACCACGTGGGGCCGGGCCTCGGCGACGCAGGCGAGCGCCGCTTCGTCTCCCTGGAAGTCGGGGATCAGCACCTCGACCGTGGTCTTCGGTGACTGGGTCTTCAGCTCGCGGATCGCACAGGCGAAGTGCGAGGCGCCGCCGTCAGGCCGGTCATCGCGGTTGACCGAAGTGACCACGATGTACTCGAGGTCCATCTGCTTCACGGCCAGCGCGAGGTTCACCGGCTCCATCGGGTCGAGCGGCAGCGGCGCGCCCACCTTCACGTGGCAGAAGCGGCAGGCCCGGGTGCAGACCTCGCCCATCAGCATCACCGTCGCGGTGCCCCCGCTCCAGCACTCGGCGATGTTCGGGCAGCGCGCCTCCTCGCAGACCGTCACCAGCTTCGTCTGGCGCACGATGTCCCGCACCCGATCGTACCCTTCGCCGTGCGGGATCCGGACCTTGAGCCAGTCGGGCTTCCGGGTGCTCTGGGCGAGCTGGGGCAGCGAGAAGCGGTCGGGCGTCGCCATGGCGAAGGTGGATGTATTGAGGCAGCGGGGGCAGGTCAAGCCTGCTTGGCTCACTCCCCGAGGACGAAGAGCTCTCCGCCATTGAGGGCGTAGATCCGGCCCCTGGAGTCCAGCGCCAGCGGGGTGTAGGCCGCGCCGATCGCCAGCTTGAGAAAGTAGTGCGCCTTCTCCTTCCCCGTCGCATCGACCGCGTAGAGGTTCCCGTCTTCGGCGTTGGAGAACATCGTCCCTTCGGAGTCGACCGCGGGGGCGTTGATGCACCACTCGAAGCCGTCGGGGTGATCGCTGACGCAGTCGATGCCGCCGTCGTCGCGCCGCTGGCAGCTGTTGACGTTGGTGTTGCGGAAGCTCCATTCGGGCTCGAGCTTCGAGGACAGCCGGGTGAGGAAGAAGCTCGGGGCGCCGCCGTCCCACTCGAAGTAGTGGTTGTTCTTGGTGAGGATGGAAAACGTGCCGTTGTGCGACCAGACGGCGGGCGTCACGTCCCAGCCGAAGTCGA
>JAYVRT010000388.1:0-6215 GCA_043776025.1 Archangiaceae bacterium
GCTTCGCCCGCGCCGGCCTCGAAGGAAAAGCCGACTGCACGCTGGAGATCTCCGACTCGGACTGGCAGGCGATGACCAGCGGCAAGGCCGACGCGCAGAAGCTCTACTTCGGCGGCAAGCTGAAGATCGCGGGCAACGTGATGGCGAGCCAGAAGCTGGAGTTCCTCAAGAAGATCGACCCGAAGACGCTCAAGCCTGCCTCCGCTCCGGTGGCGGCGGCCCCCGCGGCGTCCGCGAGCGCCACCGGCCCGCAGTCGCCGGCGATCTTCAAGGCGCTCGCCGAGCGAATCGCCAAGACCCCCGGCCTCGTCGCCGAGGTCGGAGCGGTGCTGCAGTTCAAAGTGAAGTCACCCGAAGGCGCATGGGTGGTGAACCTCAAAGACGGCAAGGGCAGCGTCGCCACCGGCACCGAGGCGAAGGCGGCGGCGACGATCACCGTCAGTGACGAAGACCTCGCTGAGCTCGCCAGGGGCGGCGTGGTCAAGGACCTCTACATGGCCGGCAAGCTGCGCGTCGACGGCGACGTTCGGCTGGCCCACAAGCTCACCTTCTTCAAGTCGCTGATCTGACAAGGAACGAAATCATGGGACGCAAAGTGAATGTGATTGGCGTGGGCATGGTGAAGTTCCAGAAGCCCGGGGCGAGCGACGAGTACGACGTGATGGCGGGCGCGGCGACGCGCACCGCGATCGCCGACGCGAAGATCGACTTCAAGGAGATCGAACAGGCCTTCGTCGGCTACGTCTACGGCGACAGCACCTGCGGCCAGCGGGCGGTGTACGGCGTCGGCCTCACCGGGATCCCGGTGGTCAACGTCAACAACAACTGCTCCACCGGCAGCAGCGCGCTCTTCCTCGCCCGCCAGGCGATCGAAGCCGGCGCGGAGTGCGTGCTCGCGCTCGGCTTCGAGAAGATGGAGAAGGGCGCGCTCGGCAGCAAGTTCGACGACCGCACCAACCCGCTGGAGAAGTTCGTCGAGGTGATGGCCAAGGTCCAGGGCTTCAACCAGGCCCCGCCCGCGGCGCAGATGTTCGGCGGCGCCGGCCGCGAGTACCGCTGGAAGTACGGTACCAAACGGGAGACGTTCGCGAAGATCTCCGAGAAGGCGCGCAAGCACGCCTCGAAGAACCCCTACGCGATCTTCAACCAGCTGTTGTCGGTGGAGCAGATCCTCGCGTCCGAAGAGGTGTTCGACCCGCTCACCCGCTTCCAGTGCTGCCCGCCCACCTGCGGCGCCGCGGCGGCGATCCTCTGCACCGACGACTTCGCCAAGAAGCACGGCATCAGCAAGCCGGTCTACATCGCGGCCCAGGCGATGACGACCGACTACCCGACGAGCTTCGAGGACTCGATGATCAAGATGGTCGGCTACGACATGGCCAAGGCCTGCGCGAAGCAGGTCTATGAGAAGGCCGGCGTCGGCGCCGAGGACGTCGACGTGATCGAGCTGCATGACTGCTTCACCGCCAACGAGCTGCTGACCTATGAGGCGATCGGCCTGTGCAAGGAAGGCGAGGCGGAGAAGTTCATCGAGGCGGGGGACAACACCTACGGCGGCAAGTTCGTCACCAACCCCTCGGGCGGCCTGCTGAGCAAGGGGCACCCGCTGGGCGCCACTGGCCTCGCCCAGTGCACCGAGTTGGTGTGGCAGCTGCGCGGGCAGGCCGAGGCGCGACAGGTGCCAGACGCGAAGATCGCGCTCCAGCACAACCTCGGCCTCGGCGGCGCCTGCGTGATGACGATGTACCGGCGCGACTAGCCTTCACGAGGCGTCGCGAGCCGATCCAACCCCAGGCTCGGTGGTACCGTCCCGGCGGGGTGAATCTGCTCGAACGCCTGGTGGTCGTGCTGGTGCGCCCTGAAGGGCCGTTGAATGTCGGCAGCGTGGCTCGGCTGTGCGGCAACTTCGGGTGCGCACTGCGGCTCGTCCACCTGCTCACCGACCGATCGTCGTTCGATGCGGTCAAGATGTCGCACCCTTCCGAAGCGCTGCTGGCCGCGGCGCCGGTGTTCGACTCTCTGGCCGAAGCGCTTGACGGCGTGTCCCTGGCGGTGGCCACCTCCGCGCGGATCTCGCAGGCCGCGACGGCGCCGTGGCTGTCGGTGGCGCGGGCCCGGCTGCTGCTGCCGGCGGCCGGCGATCGGGTCGCGCTGGTGTTCGGCAACGAACGCACCGGGTTGGCGATGGACGAGGTGGCGCTGTGTCCTCGGGTGGTGCGGCTGCCCACGCCCGGGCCGACTGAAAGCTTCAACCTGAGCCACGCAGTGGCGGTGACGCTGACACTCTTCAACGCCGCCGCCGAGGGCTCCGACGCGCTCGACGACTCGACCTTTCGCGCCTCGACCGCCGCCCGCGAGGCGCTGACGCACTCGCTGGGCGATCGGCTCGAAGCCCGCCACTTCTTCAAGGGAGACGCCGGCCGCCGTGAGAACTTCGCCCCGCGCCTCAAGGAGCTCACCGACAAGATGGACCTGAGCGAGCGCGACCTGGTCCTGCTTCAGGACCTGCTGCGGGTGCTGAGCACCTGACCCGCCGGAAGGCTCCGACCCTCGGCGGCCTTCAGGCGTTTTTCTCCTGCCTGCCGCATACTGCCCCGGCGATGATCGACTCCCGCGAGACGATGGCGCAGCTCGCCTCCGGGCTGGACGCATTTCGCCACCTCTGCGACCCACTCGCCGACGGTGCGATCGCGGCGATCATCCGCGGCGGCCGCCCGGGTAAGGACCTCGTCGGAGCGCTCGAGGCCCAGGCGCGCGCTGGCTCGAAGGCCTGCGCCGACCTGCTCGACCACGCGAACACCGTCCCCGCCTGGGTCGACTTCGAGCAGATGAAGTGCGGGGCGCAGCTGGGCCTGCGGACGCCGCTTCAGTCGGCGCTCTCGCTGGTGCTCGGCAGCTTGATCGAGAGCTACGGCTCGGCGAAGGGCGCGAAGGTCCTCATCCGCGGGGGAATGCTCGAACGGCAGGTGCTCCAGCGGCTGCAGGACACCACCGGCTTCCTGCTGAGGATCGCTTCCTCGCGCGGCCCGCGGCCCGGCTCGCCCGCGCACCGACACATCCTGCGCACCCGCCTGGTGCACGGCTTCGTCCGCCACGGGGTGCTCAAGCGGCCGGATTGGAACGAGGCCGAGTGGGGCCACCCGATCAACCAGGAGGACTACGCCTCGACGCTGCTCCAGTTCAGCCACGTCTACCTGCGAGGGATGGCGCAGCTCGGCGCGGCGGCCACCGAGGAGGAAGAGCGCTCGGTGCACCACATGTATCAATGGGTCGGGACGGTAATGGGCGTGGACCCGCGGCTGCTCACCGCCACCCGCGACGACGAGCGCCGCCTCTACTCGGTCATCACCTGGCGCCAGCTGCACCCCGACGAGGACGGGAAGCGGCTGACGGCGGCGTTGATCAACACCCTCGGCGGCCGACCGCCGTTCTTCCTCCCCGCGGACGCGCTCGGTGCCTTGAGCCGCCACCTCGTCGGGGACACCCTCGCCGACGGGCTGGGCCTGCCCCGCCCGCGCGCCTGGGGGCAGATGCCGATCGCCTTCGACGTGCTCGGGGCGCTGACCCGAACCGCCGAGCGCTTGCCACTGGGGAAGTTCGCGATGGAGCACCTGGGAGAACGCGTCGCCCGGGTGATTCACGACCGCGCGCTCAGGCCCCCCGCCCCGTCGGCGCCGCCGCCTGGCTGACCTCTTCAGCCCACCACCACGGCGTGCTCGAGGCGGTCGAGCCGCAGCTGCCGCTTCTGTGCGGTGTCGACGTCGAGGCAGTTGAGCAGCGTCATCGTCCGCTCCATCACCACCCCCTGGATCTTCACCTGGCGCGCGCTGATGAGTCCCTCGGCGTTGCGGTAGCGCACCTGAAGCGGCCGCTGCGCGAACCACGCCTCCTCCACCGCCTTGCGCACCGAGGGAAGGCCGGGGGCCGCCGGCACGCCGACGAACTTCAGCTCGTCGAGCAAGGTGAGCAGCTCACGCTGGGCGGACACCGAGAGCGCCCCGCGCACCTTGTCGAGCGCGCGGCCCAGCGCCTCGGGAAACGGCACCAGCCGCTGCTGGATGGCCTGGGTGCCGATCGCCACCAACACCGCCGCCTCGCGCGCATTGAGGTTGATCGGCGGCAGCGTGTAGTGGCGGTCGAGGGCGTAGCCGCCACCCCGGCCCTGCTCGGCGTGGAGCGGGAGATCCGCCGACCGCAGCAGGTCGAGGTCCCGGTAGATGGTGCGGAGGGTGACGCCGAAGCGGTCCGCCAGCACCTGCGCGGTGGTGCCGGTGCGGCGGCCGCGCAGGTACTCGGTGATCGCGAAGAGCCTCGCCTGGCGCCGCATCGCCCGGGCATATCAACCCTGACACAAGACTGACACCCAGCTTGCAGTGGCAGAGGTAGCGGCCGTCGAAGCTCCCGGTCAGCTGCGAGGTTCCGCCGTCGCCGAGGTCGATCAGCACGTCGAAGGTCCCCGCGTTCTTGTTCGGCTTGTCGAAGTCGATGGTGGTCATCGTCACCGTCCCCGACTTCGCCGGGCGAATCACGGTGCCGGTGCGGAAGTCTTCGTAGTCGACGTTGGCGAAGACGTTGCCCGCGGTGCCGGAGCTGCGCACCTCGACGGTGATCGCCCCCGCGGTCAGCTTGCTGTGATCGCGGCTGTAGAGGCTGATCGACAGCGACCGTTTGTCGAGGCCACTGCCGCCGCAGCCCTCCTCCACCGAGATCGACAGGTTGTCGCCCGGCACCGCGCCGCCGCCGCTGGTCTGGCTCGACTCCAACACCAGCCCGGCATCGAACGCGAGCGCGCCCTGCACCACCGGCGCGGGAATCGCCGGGCCAGCGTCGTACACCGGCATCGGCGTTCCGCCGCAGGCGGCCATTGCGAGCACCGCCAGCAAGGACTGCGCTCTCACTTGTGGTCGCGGCTGCCGCAGCTGGAGACGTTCGCCGCGGTCGGGCAGGACGAGGTGCCGCCGCGGACGCAGCCAAGGTCCTTGCACTTCTTGTCGCCGTCGGACTCGCTGCCCGTGTAGCAGCAGTACTGGCGATCCTTGCAGGCGTCCTTGCTCTCCGCCTTGCAGATGATCGCTCCATCGGCGAACGCGACGCTCGAGAACAGCATCACACCAGCGAGCAGCTTCTTCATTTGAACAACCCCTTGGGTCTCAGGCCGCGCGCGGAATGCGTGGGCGCGGCGAGACGCTACACCTGCCGCCCGGGTCGACCCAGCTTCAGTTGTGTGCCATCACTGCTTGATGAACGTCAAAACCGCCCCCGCCGAGCCCGTCAAAGAGAAGCAAACCGTCAAGGAGCTGACTGAGAAGGACTACGAGGCCGAGGTCCTCAAGGCGACGCAGCCGGTCGCGCTCGACTTCTACTCCGCCGACAGCGCGCCCTGCGCCGCACTCGCGCCCCGCTTCGGCGCCGTCGCCGAGAAGTTCGAAGGGAAGATTCGCTTCTTCAAGATCCTCCGCGGTTCGAACGATGCGCTGGCGAAGACGCTCAACGTCACCGCCAGCCCGACGCTCCTCTTCTTCAAGGACGGGAAGGAGCTCGGCGAGCGGCTGAGCGGCGACGACATCAAGCGCACCTCGCTCAAGGCGTCGGTCGAAGCGCTGCTGAAGTAGCAGCACGGCTGCTGCGGCCCGTGGTGCACCCAGGTTGGTGTCCGGCCCCTCGAGCTGGTCCCAGACGCCAGCGTCGCCGGGAAGCTGCGGGTGAACCGGCACCCGCATCGGGTTCCCCGCGGTAGGCCCCCAAACGCTTTGACATCACCAGACCGGTCATTGCGATCTTCTTTTTTGCCCGCTCGGCCCAGAAGATCCAGCGGTCGGCGCAATGCCGGCCCAGTCGGTTGTCGAGACCCAGTCCGCTCGCCACGGAGTAGAACCACGGTCACGTCGAAAGGAGAGCCCATGTCGAGCGAACTGGTTCCCGTGAAGCCCCACATCCGCGAGCGCGCGCACATCAAGAGCATCGAGGAGTACCAGCGGCTGTACCGGCTCTCGCTCGACAACCCGGAGTGGTTCTGGGGCGAGCAGGCGAAGGAGCTGACCTGGTTCTACCCATGGCACCGGGTGTTCGACGCCGACTACGAAGAGGTCGACTTCGCCTGGTTCTCGGGTGGACGCCTCAACGCCTGCTTCAACTGCGTCGATCGCCACGTCGAAGCGAACGGCGACCGGACCGCGATCATCTGGGCCGCCGACGAGCCGGGCGTCTACAAGCAC
>JAYVRT010000389.1:0-6209 GCA_043776025.1 Archangiaceae bacterium
CAGTGGCCGTCGCTCGACGAAGACCTCTCGGTGATGGGCCTGCTCATGCCGCTGACCCCCGGCGGTCGCGTCAGCGAGCGAGACCTTCGCGACGCCGACAGCGCGTAGGGGCTCAAGGGCGGAGGTCCGGTAGATCGCGAATAGATGGGGCGATCCCCGCGGTTGCCCGATCGCCCCCAGCCCCGCCGGCCGAAGCGGCGCAAGGAGGCGGTCCAGCTTCTCGGACGCCCTACCTTCCCTGCCCCAAACAATTCCGCGCACCTGCGCGGGCACGCGGCGCGCAACTGGCCCTTGCATGCGCATCCCGTCCAGCGGCCACCCTGCCCCGCTCCCCGCCGGCACCCTCGTCGGCAAGTGGGAGGTGGTCCAGCCCCTGTCGGCCAGCGGCGGGGTCTACCTGGTCGCCCGCGCCGGCCGGCGCTGGGGCCTGAAGTTCCCGCTCGCGGCCTCGAAGCTCAGCCCGTCCGAGAAGAGGGCCGCCGAGCAGCGCATCATCCGGGAACTCACTCCGATCCAGACCGTCCGCCACCCCGGCGTCGTCCGGATTCACAGCTTCGGCCGCTCGCCCGACGCGAAGACGGGCGCGCTCTTCCTCTCGATGGACCTCGTCGACGGCACGCCGCTGCTCGACTGGGTCCGCACTGCGCGCCCAGCGCCGGTTGAGTTGATGCGGGTGTTCCGGGACATGGCCCTCGCACTCCAGGCGCTGCACGAGGCCGGCATCGTCCACCGGCACCTCCGGAGCCGGCACGTCCTCGTCGGCGGGGCGGCGGGGGCGTGGCAGCCGGTGCTGCTCGACTTCGGCCTCGCCCTGCCCGCCCTCGCCCGCGGCGTCAGCCGCGAGGAGGTGCTGGCCTCCGCCGACGGCCACTGGGCGCCGGAACTGCTCGGCAGCCAGGGAGCTCCGGCGAAGCACTCGCAGGGCAGCGACCTCTTCGCCCTCGGCCACCTCTTCTACGAGGCCGTCACCGGCCAGGCTCCCTTTGGAGGCGAGGACCACGCGGCGCTCATCGACGCCGTGCTGGAAGATGCCCCGCGCCCACCGGGCCAGCTCGCGCGAGACCTGCCAGCCGGACTCGAGCCGCTGCTGCTGAAGCTCCTGGCGAAGAAGCCCCGAGACAGAGTGCCCACCGCGCCCGCTCTGGTGAGCGAGCTGGACGTGCTTCTGCGCGCGGCACAGCCCGTCGTGCCAGCTCCGCCTGCGCCCGCCGCGGTGCCCGTCGTCGAGTTCGATGCGGAGGTGAGCCCCGAGCCCAAGGACCGCGCGCCCGCGCCGCATCCGCTCCGGACTCGCCTTGGGAGAGTCCAGAGGGCACTGCGTCGCCTCGTTGCCTCATCCGCCGCTCGGCAGCTGCCGCGGTGGATGGCGCAGGGCAGCGTCCTCGTCGTCGGGGCCGCCATCATTCATGCGGTGGCGATGGCTGCCATCCGAAGCGACGGTTCGCTCTCGCCGTTTCCACTGCCGCCGCCCGCCGACTCAGAAAACAGGAGCGGAGACTCCGACGGAGGTGCGACTTCAGCCTGTCCTCCGCCGCAGCTGGCAATGGTGCCACCGGGTGCACGTGCACGCCGCGCTGCGGGCGCGATGGTGCATGGGCTGGTGTCCGGACAGGTGAGGGACGGGCCCGTCACGCTGCAGCTGAACCAACCGGTGTCACTGGGCAGGCTGTGGTTCCCGCCGGGCTGGCGCCTCGACGGGGACGCGGAGCAGGAGTGGGACGGCCGCTACCGGCTCCGCTTCAAGCGCCTGACGGCTGCCGACGGGAGCAGCGTCCGCGTCGCCGGGCAGGCGGTCCTCCCCGAGGCCGCCGGTCGGTCGCCCCCGTCGGGCGAGGGCGACCGCCCGCCGGCCTTCACTCTCGACTTCGTCCTGACGCTGGCCGGGGATTCCGGGAGAGGAACCCAATGAGTGAAACCACATTCGAGCCGATGGACTTCGAGCGCAACTCCGTGGGCGTGCTGGTGGTGCGCGTCATTCGGCTGAAGGACATTGTGAAGTCACTCGGCTGCACCGAGGCCTTCGCGCAGCAGGTGGTGCGGGAGATCCGCGGCGAGACCAGCCCTGACGGCAGCACCGCCTTCGTCCTGCCGTCGCAGCTGGCCGCCTGGGCCTACCAGCGCGCAGGCAAGCCGGCCGCCCCCTTCCCCTTCAAGACGGTGCTGGTGAAGGACGTGCGCGGCACTGACGACGGACTGCGACGCACCGCGATCCGGGCTGACGTGAGGCACTCGCGGCCGCAGACGTCAGGCTCGACGTCGCTGAGGGAGATCCGCTCCGACCTGAGGCGATTGAAGTCGGCCACCATCCAGCCCGGCGCGCTCGCCGTCACCACCGAGCAAGCGATGGCACGACTCGGCTGCAGCCGCAGCCGCATCTTTGAACTCCTCAAGGAGGGCCGACTCACGCGCGCCGAACGGGTGGGCAAGCTGACGATGATTACCCTCGCCTCAATCGACCGTCTCATCGCTGGCATCGAACCGACCAGCCCTGGCAGCAGCAAGATGCGGGGCGAGAAGCGGCGGGGGGCGGGTGGCGACCTCGAGGCCGGCATCCTCGCCCTCCGGGACAAAATTTAGGCGAGGCGCGGATCCTCTCGATGCTCGAGCTTGATGGGAATCTGAATCATCGCCGGCACCTTCACGCCCCAATAGAAGAGGCCCGTCGTCCGCTTCGACAGGTGGCCCATGACCGCCGCAGTGGCCTCCATCGACACCCCGCCCTCTTTCGGCCTGACCTCGACGCCGACCTCGCCGCACCAGGTTGCGAAGCTATGGCGCAGCTCGCTCGGGTTGATGGGCTCGACGCCCAGCTTCCGACAGGCGTACTTGATGGAGGTCGCCAGGTACGCGTCGCTGATTTCGGTGCCGCGCGCCTGCAGCCGGAGCGCGGCAGCGAAGCCTTGCGCGTCGGCCGCGAGGACGTGCGGGCGGCCACTCTTGTGCTTGAACTTCAGCGTGCCCTTGATGACCGGGTGTCCCTTCACCGGCTCGAGCACGCCTGTGCCGGTTGCGATGCGGTTGATTTCGGTGCCGTGCATTCCGTACTTGCTGCGAAGCACCAGCACGTCGCGGATGGCCTGTGGATCTCCAGCGCCCTTGCGAAGGCCTTTGAGATTCGCCCCCAACTTCCGCGTGCGTTGCTTGCCGTCGCCGTTGTCGTAGGGGGCGGAGTCGTCGTCCTCCCAGTTGTAGATGGCTGCGTAGACTCTCTCGATCAACTCGATGGTGTAGCCCTTCTCGCGCGTCGCTTTCTCCGGCCGGGCCGGCGGCGTCTGCAGCGCGATGGTCGGGTCCTCATTCGCAGGCAGCGTCGCGACGACTTCACGGAAGTAGCGGGTGAACGTCTTCAATGCGGCGATCCGCTTCGCCTTCGCCGTCTTGTGCTTGCTGAGAATCTTCAGCAGGTCCTTGAGCTGGAAGGAGCGCAGGTCAATTCCGTCGAGATCCGCCGCCCACTTGCCGAGGTACGAGACGACGTTCTTGATGTGCTTCGAGGTCGCGTCTTCCGCCTTGAGGTGAGCGACGACGAGCTCGACCGTGGACGGCTCGACCACCAGGGCGGTCTCGCCCGCGGCCGCACGCGCCTGCTTCCGGCTGGTGTACCGGAGCGGGTCTCGCTCGAAGAGCGCCAGCTCCGCGAGCGCGTTGTCCTTGTCCCTGGAGTCGAGGGTCTTGTTGAACTGGGTCCCCGAAACCATCCGCTCCAGGGCCCATCGGGTGCGCCCTTTCGCGTCCACGAAGGTGCGTCCGCCCGCCCAGCTTCCCGTCCAGCTCCGTTGGCTCAAAGCCGACCTCCGAATTCCGTATCTTTTCCGTATCCGAGGGTACTTCGGGATTTGGGTCAGGTGCAAACCGGGGCGGGTTTCGAAGCCGCCGAAAGGGAGTTTCCAGAGGAGAAACTCGACCTTTTCGACTTGGCGCTCCCCGGACTCGAACCGGGACGCGGGGTCAGCCGCAGCGGATTTTGAGTCCGCCTCGTCTACCAGTTTCGACAGAGCGCCTTGAAGCGGTCGCCGCTATATCGCAGCGCCCGCAGTGAGTGGACGACGAAGATGCATCCTCTCTGACTTTGTTGGTAAAGGCGCGGCAGCAATGATCAACCTCGTCATCTCGCTTCTTGTCGGCTTCGGTCTGGCCGCAGTGATCCGCCTCGGCTTCGGCTTCCCCTGGTACGCGGGGGTGATCCCCGGGACGATCGCCTTCATCGGCACGTTCTTCCTGCTCGGCCGGCGGATCTTCACCCAGATCCAGGCGGTGATGGCCGAGGTACAGAAAGAGCTCGCAGCGATGCCGCCCAACCCGCGCGAGCAGAAGGTGCGCATCGACAAGGCGATCAAGCTGCTCGAGGGCGCGCTGAAGTTCCAGCAGTGGCAGTTCCTCGTCGCCGCCGAGATCCACGGCCAGATCGGGATGATCAAGTACATGGTCAAGGACGTCGAAGGCGCCCTGCCCGAGCTCGCCCAGTCCAGCGCCCGCAACTACCTCGCCTCGGCGATGCGAGGCGCGATCGCATTCCAGAAGAAGGACTTCGCCGCGATGGAGAAGCACTTCGAGAACGCCACCACCCACGGCAAGAAAGAGGGCCTGATGTGGGCTGCCTACGCCTGGTGCCTGATGCAGAACAAAGAGAAGGACAAGGCGATCAAGGTCTTCGCCCGCGCCGTCGAGGCCAACCCCTCGGACGAGAAGCTCAAGGGCGCGCTCACCGCGCTGCAGAACGACAAGCGGCTGAAGATGAAGGCCTGGGAGCCTGCCTGGTGGCAGCTCGGCCTCGAGGCGCCCCAGCAGCAACAGCCGATGTTCGCCGGCGGCGGCCGCCAGCGGCGGTTCGGCCGCTGACCCCGGCCAACCGCGGGTAGACTCACGCCCCGGGGCCAATGGGCGAGCGGTTGGGCAAATACACACTGGAGCGGAGAATCGCCGCCGGAGGCATGGCCGAGGTGTTCCTCGCCCGATCCGACGACGGCCGCAGCTGCGTCATCAAGCGGATGCTGCCGAACCTGCTGATCGACCCCCAGTTCTCTCGGATGTTCCTCGATGAGGCGAAGCTCGTCGTCCAGCTCAACCACCCCGCAATCGCCCAGATCCAGGACTTCGGACAGGACAAGGGCGTCCTCTACCTCGCGATGGAATGGGTCGACGGCACCAACCTGCGCACGATCGTCAAGGACTTCGCCAAGCGCAAAGAGAAGATCCCCGTCGAGTACTGCGCCCGGCTCGTCGCCCAGGCCGCGCTCGCCCTCGGCTACGCCCACCGTGCCGCCGGCCTCGACGGCAAGCCGCTGAAGATCATCCACCGCGACGTCAGCCCGCAGAACATCCTGCTCGGCTCGAGCGGCGTGGTGAAGCTGATCGACTTCGGCGTCGCCAAGGCCAGCTCGTCGACGATGGTCACCGCGGCGGGGATGATCAAAGGCAAGTTCGCCTACATGTCGCCTGAGCAGCTGCGCGGCGACCCCCTCGACGGCCGCAGCGACATCTACGGCCTCGGCCTCGTGCTCTACGAACTGCTCGCCGCCGAGCGCGCGATCCCCGGCGCAAGCGAAGCGGAGATCGCCCAGAACGCGCTGACGATGAAGTTTCCCCCGATTGAGGTGAAGCGGCCCGACACCCCGCCGGCCCTACGGGCGATCCTCGCCAAGGCGCTGCAGCGCGACCGCGACCACCGCTACGACACCTGCGAGCAGATGGCCGCCGAGCTCGAGACCTTCATCATCCCCCGGATGCCGGCCCTCTGTGGCGCCGACGTCGCGACGATCCTCCCCGACCTCGAAACCCCGGCCACCCCGGCCGCGGTGATGGGCTCCGCGATTCCGAGGTCCGACTCGAACTCGAAGCTCCCGCTGCGCCCACAGGGCTGGTGGGACTCCGTGCCGCCCACCGCCGAGACGGCGCAGATGGTGCGGACCGGCAACCTCCAGGAAGGCAACCCAACGCGGCCGGTCACCCAGGACTCGGCTCCGACCCAAAGGGCCCGCGATCTGCCCGTCAGCACCTTCACCCCGACCTTCAAGACGGTGATCAATCCACCGGGGCTGATGCCGAAGGCGGTCGCGAATGCGCCGTCGGGGCGAAGGATCGCTCCCCAGACGCTGCAGAGCTACGGGACCTCGCCCAAGCTCAAGTCGCCGCCCCGCCGCCTCGGCTGGTTCCTCGTCGCGATGCTTCTCGGCGTGATCGCCGCATCGATCGCCTGGCGCCTCGTCGAG
>JAYVRT010000390.1:0-6207 GCA_043776025.1 Archangiaceae bacterium
CAGCCAGGTGGAGATCCGCAAGGTCGAGGTCGCGGCAGCCGAAGGGCGTCTGGCGAAGGCGATCGGCCTGGAGTGAGTTGGAACCTGTCGCAGGAACCAAGTAGACACGGACCTTCAGTTGCCCCGGGGGGGGACCAGATGCACTTCGACGACACGCAGCGCCTGGCGGCCCTGAAGGACTACCGCGTCCTCGACAGCCCCGAAGAGGCGTCTTTTGACAACCTCACGGCGATCGCCGCACGGCGGTTCGACACTTCGATCTCCCTCGTCAGCCTGGTGGACGAACGGCGCCAGTGGTTCAAATCCCGGGTCGGCCTGGCGCCCCGGGAGACCTCGCGCGAGGTCTCGTTCTGCGATCACGCCGTTCGGAGCGGGCAGCGGGTGTTCGTGCCCGACGCCCGGCTCGACGAGCGGTTCAAGGACAACCCGTTGGTGACGGGCGACCCCCACATTCGCTTCTACTGTGGAATTCCACTGCGAACGCCTGAGGGCCATTGCCTCGGGACGTTTTGCGTCATTGATTCCGAGCCACGGCAGTTCAGTCAAGGGGAGTTCGCCGATCTCGAGGCCCTCGCGCGCCAGGTGGAGCTCGAACTGGAGCTGCGGCGCCGTTCGGAGTTGCTCGGCGAGGCGATGAAACGGCAGCAGCACGAGCAGCAGTCGAAGGAGCTGCTGGCCGCGATGTTGGTTCACGACCTGCGCAGCCCACTGAGCTCGGTGATGCTGCTGGCGTCCTGCGTCCGCCCCGTCGACGCCGAATCGTCCGAGAGCCTCGCTGAACTCCTCGGCGAGGCGGAGCGGATGGGCGGGATGTTGTCCGACGTGCTCGACGTCTGTCTGAGCGAGGCCGGCGTGCTCCGCGTGCGCCGCACCGAGTTCTCGCTGCGGTCTCTCGGGGAGCGGATCATTCGTCGCATGGCGCCGCCAGGGCGCAGCGGGGCCCGAACGCTGACCGCCGAGTTCGACCAGGGAGACATGGTCGTCGAGGCGGATCCCCAGCTGCTGACGCGGGTGCTCGAGAATCTGCTGTCGAACGCGATGCACCATGGCCACAAGAACAGCGCGATCATCCTCCGCCTATCGGTGTCTCCCGGGGGTCGGGTGCAGGGCGAAGTTCGCGATCAGGGGCCGGTCATCCCGCCTGCACTCCGGCAGTCCGTCTTTCGAATCTTCGAGCAGCTGGCGACCCAGGAGGCTTCGGAACACCGGGGCCATGGCCTCGGCCTCACCTTCTGCCGGCTGGCGATCGAGGCCCACGGCGGAGAGATCGACGTCTCGCCGAATGCCGAGGTCGGTAACTGCTTTCACTTCGAGTTCCCCGCCCATCAGCGCACTGCCTGATCGGCCTGGAGTGAGGCCTCACTTCTGGCACACCGGCGTCCACGCCAACGCGGCGTAGGGGGCGCCAAAGCCGAGGAATCCGAGGAAGGGGTAGGTGACGTGGCTGCCCGCGGGACACGGGCCGGAATTCGGGGCGCGCTCGTCGGCTGAGCGAACGACGGCGAACGGCACACAGCCAGCGAGCCATACCGTCAGGATGAACAACCAAAGGGTTCGCATCGGCCCCCCCGCGGTGCAACGTCTGTTCCCGACGTAACCTGAAGCGCGCTAAGGGGGAGGGACGCCGCGATGAGCAGAGGGCTGCTCATCCGCGCAGGAAACGGTCTTCACCCCTGGCTACTTCATGTTGACGCGCAGCTCGGTAACGAACGCGACCTCACGGTCGAATTGAGGATCCTTCAGCAGCGCCGCCTCGCCCTTCAGGTACACGACCAACGCATCGACCTTCGCGCGCGCGTCGGCCTGCTTTCCCGAAGCCCAGACGGTGAGCGCGTCGACGAGCGCATCGGACATGTTCACCAGCGCCGCGGCCTTGCGCACGCCGTTGCCGGTGGCGGGAGCCAGCAGGGTGTTGCCTCCGACGGCCGTCGCGCCGATAGCCGGCGCATAGCCGAAGTCCAAAGAGCCGCTGTCTTCGGGCTTCAGTTCGGCCGGGGCGTCGAGGCGGAGGACGATGGCGCCCCTGTTGCGGCTGGGAAAGAGCGTCGTCGCCTCGAGCTTCAGCGAGTCGCCGGGAATCCCCCAGGCGGCCTTCACCGAGACATTGGGCGCCGGGAGCAGCGCGAGCTTGAAGTCGTAGGCGAGCGGGGTGATGACGAAGTCGAGGTCGGTGTCGAAGACCTGCTGCACCTTCTGCAGGTCCTGGAGGAAGAAGAAGTTGCCGCCGTACTCGGTGGACATCAGGTGGCCCAGCGCGGTGTCGAAGCCCAGCAGCACGCCGAACACCGACAGGCCCACCCCGCGCGCGGCGTACTTCTTCACCGTGTCGGCGAACGGACCGGCGCCCGCGGGAGGGTAGCCGCAGGTGAAGAGCATCACCCGGCTCAGGCGCCCTTCGGCGCGCGCCGCGTCGGCGGTGGAGAAGCCGAGGTCGATGCCGTCGATGACTTGAAACCCGCCGCCCGCGGTCAGGGCCTTCACCGTTGCCTTCGCCGCCGCCTTGTCCGCGATGACTCCCAGCGGCAGCAGCGTCCGGGCGGTGTCGTCGAACACCACCACCCCGAGCCGATCATCGGGCTGAAGCTTGTCGATCAACACGCCCAGCGCGCTGGTCACCTGGTCGAGGTCGATCGACATCGAGCTGCCCTTGTCGACGACGACGACGATGTCCGCGGGCGGCCGCTTCCAGTCGGCGCCGAGGTTGGCGAGCATCCCGACATGGACGAACAGCTCGTCCTTGCCCGTGGCAAAGGACTTGAACCGGCCCGCAGCGGGCCGGGCGCAGAAGCGGTCGCCGCAGGGGCCCCCTTCGGTTGCGAAGTCGTGCTCCGCCAGCAGCCCCTCGGGGACAATCATCGCCGCGGTGGGGACGTTGCCGGCCGTGACCTGGGCGCGCGCCTGGCCGATGTCCTTCTGGCCTCCGACGGTCGCGCCGACGTCCCCCGGGTTCAACGTCGCCGGGCCGGCGTTGTACGGCAGCGGGCTGACGAACATCGAGCCGCAGCCAGCCAGCAGCAGCCCCCCGAGCATGAGCATCTTTCGCATGTGGATTTTCCCCTCTCGGCCCCAACCGCGCGCGCGTCAGTCGCAACCCTGGTGCCAGTGCAGAGCCCAGCGGTCGCGGGGGCTTGGCCCGCACTGCGACACCGATGCTCCACCGCCAGCTGACAGCGCCGCCCGGATTGTGAGGGCGAACGCTCGCGCGCTTTGCCACAATGCGGCGCATGGGCGTCGCTTCGATTCTCCTGATGCTGTCCCTCCACGCCGAGCCGGACCAAAAGTCGGCCGCGCGGGCGGTGGTGAAGACCACCGGCTGCAAACAGGTGAGCCAGTGCCAGGTGATGCCGATGGGCAGTCGGCCGTGCGGCGGCCCAGCTGAGTTCCTCGTCTACTGCGCGAAGACCACCGACCTGAAGAAGCTCAAGGCGAAGGTGAAGGCGGCGACCGACGCCGAGAAGGCGCTCAACGCGACCGACGGGCTGATGGGGACCTGCAACGTCCTCTCGGCGCCCGCGGTGAAGCTTCAGAAGGGCGCGTGCGTCGCGGAAGAGCCGAAGTCCGGCGAAGTCCCGATGTAGCGCTACTTCAGCGCCTCGGCGCCGGAGACGATCTCCATCAGCTCCTTGGTGATCGCCGCCTGCCGGGTGCGGTTGTAGTGCAGCGTCAGCTTGCCGATCATCTCGCCGGCGTTCTTGGTCGCGTTCTCCATCGCGGTCATGCGGGCGCCGTGCTCGCTGGCCACCGAGTCGAGCAGCGCGCGGAAGATCTTGATGTTGAGCGCCTGGGGAACGAGCTTGTCGAGCACGTGCTGCGCGTCGGGCTCGTAGAGGTAGTCGCCCTTCGCCTCGCCGGCCTTGACCGGGGCCGCCTCGAACGGCAGCAGCTGGGTGAAGTTGATCCGCTGGGCGATCGCCGAGATGAACTCGTTGTTGGCGAGGAAGACGACGTCGATCTCGTTCTTCAAGAACCGCTGCGCCAGCCCGTCGGCGATCTCCGCCGCGGCGGCGTAGGAGACCTTGCTCATCAGGCCCGGGTAGTCCTTGCGAATCTTGTAGCCGCGGCTGCGGAAGAAGTCGGCGCCCTTGCGCCCGACCGAGGTGACGTGGACCTCGGAGTACTTCGCCGCGTTCTCGGTGAGGAACTTGAGCACCCGGCGGTTGATGTTCGAGTTGAAGCCGCCCGCCAGGCCGCGGTCGGAGGTCATCACCAGCACCTCGACGCGCTTGCCGGTGCGGTGCTGGAGCAGGGGGTGGGTGACCGCGCCGCCCTCGACCCGGCCCATCACCTCGGAGATCATCTTGTCGAGGGTGCTCGCGTAGGGCCGCGCGGAGATGATCGCGTCCTGGGCCCGCCGCAGCTTGGCCGCGGCGACCATCTTCACCGCCTTGGTGATCTGGCGGGTGCTCTTGACCGACTTGATCCGCTTGCGAATGTCACGAAGGGACGCCATGGCTGGCGGCCCTATACCGGCGGATTCGGCGGGGGGTCAACGAAAGTCGGCCCGACTTAGGGCATATTGTGGCTGTCGGATTGTCTTGGGCCGGGGCAAGGTTTGAGTCTCTGCCCATGAAACACCACCTCCTCGCTGGCGCCTGCCTGACGCTGTTCGCGTGCCAGCCTCCCAAGCTCATCAAGACGCTGCCGCCGGACGTGCGCGTCGACACCTACCTGCAGCAGTCGGCCTCGAAGATCGACGTCCTCTGGGTGATCGACGACTCGGGCTCGATGGCCCCCCGGCAGGAGAACCTGGCGAAGAACTTCCAGGCCTTCATCGACGTCTTCAGCAAGGGGTCGATCGACTTCCGGATCGCCGTCACCACCACCGACATCTTCAAGGTGCGCGGCCAGCTCAAAGGCAACCCGAAGATCCTCACCCCCACCACGCCGCAGCTGGCGACGGCCTTCAGCAACAACGTCAAGGTCGGGGTGCTCGGCAGCCCGTACGAGGCGGGTCTCCAGGCGGCGACGATGGCGCTCGACCTGCAGAAACAGAACAACATCCCCCGGCAGACCGCCGAGGCGAACTGCGACGCGGCGTGCAAGGGCGCGCAGACCTGCATCGATACCTGCGCGGTCAAGAACGAGGTCGAGTTCCTCAGGCCCAACGCGTACCTCTACTTCATCTTCGTCAGCGACGAGGAAGACGAGTCCCCCGAGGACGTGCGCTACTACTGGCGCGTCTTCGAGACCGCCAAGGGAATCGGCAACGACGGCACCGTCACCACCGCGGCGATCATGGGCGACGTGCCGACCAACAGCTGCGGCGCGGCCCCGGGCAAGCGTTACAAGGCGCTCTCCGACCTCACCGGTGGAGAGGTGGGCAGCGTCTGCGACACCGACTTCTCCGCGACGCTGAAGAAGCTCGCCACCAACGCCGTCGGCCTGAAGCGGAAGTTCGCGCTGGCGAAGAAGCCGAACGTCGCCACCATCGCGGTGAGGGTGAAGTACCCGTGCAACACCGCCGCCGACGTCGTCAAGCCGTGCGTCACGGTGGATCGCACCGCCTGCACCGACGCGCTCCCCGACGCCGTGGCGCTCGTCTGCACTCCGCCGCAAGGCGGCGCCGACGGCTGGAGCTACGAGGAGATGAACCAGGTCGTCTTCTTCGCCGGTGAGTCGGTGCCGTTCCTCAAGGGGCAGGTCGAGATTCAGTACTACGAGGAAGGAAAGGGCCCGTGAAGCGCGCGCTGCTCGTCTCCTTCCTGGCGTTCGTCGCCTGCGGCCCGCCGCGGGTGGCCGGGGTCAAGCCGCAGCTGGTCCCGCCTCCGGGCACCCAGGACTTCGGCACCGTGCCGGTGCTCAACCAGAAGGTGCTCGAGCTGCCGGTGCAGAACGTCGGGCGCGCCGACCTCCACATCTCCGAGGTCTCGCTCAAGGGCAGCGACGGCATCTTTTCGATTCTTGGCACTGCGCCGACGGTGATTCAGTCGGGCGAGACCCAGAACGTCTCGGTCGCCTTCATTCCCACCAAGGAACAGGCCTACTCCGACACCCTCGTGCTCAAGAGCGACGACCTGAGCAATCCTCAAGTCGAGGTCGCCCTCAACGGGCTGGGCAGCACCCGGGCGGTGATGGCGGTGGACCCCCTGGTGCTCGACTTCGGCCGCGTCCCTGAGTGCAGCGCCGCGGTGAAGACCTTCACCATCACCAGCAAGGGCACCGCGGATTTGATCGTCGAGTCGCTCGGCTTCACCGAGGGCAGCGACC
>JAYVRT010000391.1:0-23682 GCA_043776025.1 Archangiaceae bacterium
GGGCGCAGACGGTGGGCGCTCTCATCGGATGAACACCGTCACCATCGTCAGCGCCTTGGATTGAATCCGGAAGCCGTCGAGCCAGCTGACCCGCCCGTACGCCACCGGATAGGGCAGCTGATTGCACCCGGGCTTGCTGAACTTCACCGAGTAGTACGAGCCGGGGGCGACGCCGGCGAGCCAGGCCTGGGGCCGGGTGCCGGGCTGCATCTTCGTCAGGTCGCGATCCGGCTGGCTGGTGCCGGCCAGGTTGTAGACGGCGCGCGCGGTCGCCGTCCCCTCGACCGACACGGTGGCGTCGTCGCTGCTGCACTTGCCGGTCACCGAGACCACCTGGAGCGCAATCACCCCCCGGTTCTCGTCGCCGCTGGCGATGCCGTTGAGCCCACCGACGGTCGAGCCGGGCACGCTGAGCAGTTCGAGGTTGTCGAGGCTCTGTTTGTTCGACAGCTGCATCGGCCCGAAGCTGGTGTCGCGGTAGACGCTCAGCGGGTCGACCGCGACGACGCGCAGCGTGATTGAAGTGTCGGCGGGCACCGAGAGGCTCCACGCGCCGTCGGCCCCGGTGACGAAGCTGTCGTCGCTCTCGGCGCAGCTGACGGTCATCGCCGGCACAGGAATGTTCGACAGGTCCACCACCCGCCCGCTGACGGTGGCGCGGCCGACCTCGACCGTCGGCGTCACCGGCACCTCAAAGGTGCGGGAGCCACAGGCGAGCAGCAGCAGCGCGAGGGGGATGGGCAGACGCATCGACGCAAGTCTTCCTACCACCCCACGGGGCAAAGGATCTCCTCAGCCCTTCTGCAGCGCCTGCCCAATGGCTTGACGGCTCCCTTGAGCCTTGCTTCAAGTCGCGCGTCGAAGCGACTGACGATCGGAGCCCCCTAGATGTCCAACATTCCAAATGAGACAGACGATCTGGAGCCAGTCGACGCAGAGCTCGACGACGAGAGCACGGAATCAACCTACTCGGCCGTAAAGCCGTGGGACCCGAAGAAGATCCGGATCACGACCAAGACCTTTACGCTGCGCGAGGTCGTCGATCAGATCAATGACGGGGACATCGACTTGGCTCCGGACTTCCAGCGCGAATATGTCTGGAAAGATCTCCAAAAGACCCGGCTCATCGAGTCGTTGCTACTCGGCATTCCGTTGCCAGCCTTCTATTTCAACCAAGAAGCCGATGGCTCCTATCAGGTGGTCGACGGCGTCCAACGCTTGACGACTATTCGGCAGTTCATGAACGACCAGCACGCGCTCGGAAAGGACGATCTCGAGTATCTGAAGTCCTTCGCCGACCAGCGCTATGAGCAGCTCGACGGACCAACCCAAAAACGCCTTCGGACAACACAGATTGTCGTCCACGTCATCGAGCCGCAGACACCGGAGGACGTGAAGTTCGATATCTTCGGGCGTGTCAACACCTTGGGCAGTCCGTTGTCCGCCCAGGAGATCCGACACGCAATGAGCAGGGCGCGGTCGCGCACGCTGCTTCACGAGCTCACGGAGCTGAAGGCCTTTGACATAGCGACGAGCGACTGGTTCTGGAAACGCGTCGATGGCGGGCAGGCTCGTGACGGACGACGGATGGCAAACCGCGAGCTCGCTCTCCGATTCTGCGCGTTCCGCCTTTTTGACCCAGTCGACTATCGAAGATCCACTGGGCTCGACGCATTCCTGGTGGAGTTCACGAAACGAATCGACGGGCGCTCGGAACTGTCGCAGAACCTGACGGAAAATCAGATCTCCACGCTCCAGACAGACTTTTCACGTGCGATGGAGAACGCGGCAGCAATCTTGGGCAAAGCGGCATTTCGGAAATGGCCCCTGCATCGCGCACGCCGGGGCCCCATCAACAGGGCGGTGTTCGAGGCCCAAGCTATTGCTCTGTCCGACCACCCACTCGAAGCCCTTGAGCCGAAGGCGGGCGCGATCGTACTGGCGTTCCGGACCCTGTTCGGAAGCGAGGAATACGTACGTGCCGTCACTCAGGGGACAGGTGACCCGGGGAACATCATGCTGCGGCTCCAGGCGACACGAGACGCGCTCGCGGGAGCCCTGGCTTGATCGACGCGCTTAAGATCGACGGTCTGAAACGGTTCGACTCGCGGCGTCTCCGTTTCGCGCCGCTTACTGTCCTCGCCGGCCTCAACGGTACCGGCAAGACCTCCGTAGTTCATGCGTTGCTCCTCGCGCGAGAGGCGTCGCAAGGCGTAGCCACTTCCGTTGTTCGTCTAAACGGACCGTTCGAACTCGAGTTGGGCAGCGCGGAAGACGTTCGCAACTGGTCGTCCGACGGTGACATCAGGATCGGGGTCGAAGCGGCGGGCTCCGAAGCGAACTGGCGCTTTGCCGTGTCGTCCGAAGAGGCGCTCTTTCTTGAAAAGGCCCAGGTGCCCGCCGCTCCCCCAACCGCTTTTGGTGCGGCCGCGCGCGCTTTCACTTACCTCAGCGCCGAGCGTCTCGGTCCGCGCAGTGTACTCGGCGCCTCGCCACTTCCCGCCGAGGCGCTTGAGGTCGGCGTCCGCGGCGAGTTTTCCGCACAAGTCCTCGCGGCCATCGGAGATAGACCCCTGCAAGAGGCTGCACGTTTGCACCCGCTCAGCTCGGAACGGACTGCGAACCTTCTCAAGTACCAGGTGGAGAAATGGCTCAGCGAGATTGCCCGTCCCGTAGAGGTGGAAGCGTCTCGATTGGCGGGCACGGCGGTCACGACCCTTCGCTTCCGTGCCCCAGGCGGCGAATGGGTCCGCGCTCCAAACATGGGGTTCGGCGTCACCTATGCCCTGCCAATCGTGCTCGGTGGCCTCGTGGCTGCGCCTGATGGGCTATTTGTGGTGGAAAACCCCGAGGCGCACCTGCACCCGGCAGGACAGTCGCGCATGGGCGTCTTCCTCGCGTGGCTCGCAGCCCATGGCGTGCAGGTAGTGGTGGAAACGCATTCAGACCACCTCCTGAACGGCATTCGTCGGGCCATCGGCGAACTGCGCTACTTGAATGTCAACGACGGAGTCGTGCACTCGTTCGAACCAGGTGACGACGTACCCCGGGTGACCGAACTCTGCTTCACGGAGACTGGCGGTCTTTCCGCGTGGCCAGCCGGATTCTTCGACCAGTACCAACTCGATGTGGCCGCCCTCGGACGCGTACGACGGCAAAGGTGATGAGTGGCGTTCGTCATCGACGGTAGCGAATGGGCTTTCGACGGTTGGAGCGCACTAGAGGTGTCTGCCGCGTTCGAGGGGCTTCTCGGTCGCCTCGCCACGGCCACAGAGCGCGGCGAGCGTGTCTGGGTCGGAGATGACCTCCAGACTCGCCACGTCGCAGGCGAGCTCTCGTTCTGGGAACTGCGGTCGGCTGATTCGCCCATTCAGCTCTCGGCGGAAATGATGCAAGAGATGAGCGCTTATCTTGGCAGGGCGGGGCGTTACCTAGACGAGGACTGTTGGCCGCCCGAAATGGACCAGTCAAACGTCGCGGTGGCCGATGAAGCACCGACCGAGAATCCTGACGTCGCGTGGGCGCATCATTGGGTGCGCGACGGAGTCGCAGTGGCCTGCTTCGGATTGCGGCGGCGTGGCGTCTTTCGGACGACCTCGACGGCCGGATTTGCGGATGTGCATTGGGTCGGAGACGAGCCTGGACACCGCGCCTTCTTCCGGGCCGCCATCAACGTTGAACGCAATACAGAGGCATCGTTGGAGAGGTTCGCCGCCCACGCCTTTCCGGATGTGCATTTTCTGAAGGGCGTCTGGCGCGGGCTACGCGATTTCGAAGGCGGTTACGGAAGAGTTCGCGACAAACTGCGGACGATCCTCGCAACCCTCGATGACTACGGCGCGTGGATATTCTCAGCGCCGCCGCCCGCGGTGTCTCGAAACGATGCAGCCGGGCCACATGGTGTCGCCCCCGGCGATCAGCTGATTCAGCGTCGGTTCGCGAGTCATCTGCAGGATGTCTCGCCAGAGAAGCCGAACGTGCGCGATTGGCAGAACTGCCGGGAAGCCCGGGAGCGCGAAGTTGGAGGTCGGACTCTCTACCTAGAATGGCATGTGAAGCTGGAGCCGCATATCAATCGCGTGCACATTCACGCACCGGTCGCCGAGTCTCGCCAGCGCGTGATCGTCGGCATTTTCCATGCGCACCTGCCATTGCCCGGCGATGACTGAAGTCGCATGACCCCTCGGCTCTCCTCAGCCCTTCAGCAGCGCCTGCCGGGCGATCTGCACGCTGGTGGACATCACGGTGATCTGCGGGTTGACGCCGAGCGAGGTGGGGAAGACGGACGCGTCCGAGACGTAGAGCCCCTCGTGGTCCCAGCTCTCGCCGGTGGGCTGCACCACGCCACGCTTCCTGTCGCCCGACATCCGGCAGGTGCCCATCGGGTGCGAAGCGTAGATGCCGAGCCGTTCGGCAGGGACCCCCTGGGCGATGAACTTCTCCAGCGCCTCGATCGACTTGAAGGCGCCGAAGCCATGGAAGCCGGGGTGGACCTCGATCGCGCCGGCAGCGAAGTAGATTTTGGCGATCTGCACCAAGCCCTTGAGGTGGACCCGCACGTCTTCGTCGATGACGTCGTAGGTCATCGCGCTGCGCTGCTCGCTGGGGCCGGGGCGCACCGTGCCGGTGGAGACGTCGCCGATCATGCAGCCGCAGGACGCCAGGTACCGCAGGCGATCCACCGGCCGGGTGTAGTCCTCGTACTGAATCGCGTAGATCTCCGGCGTGGCGCTGAAGGTCTCGAGCACCGCGTTCTCGCCCGGCAGCCGCGAGTAGTAGCCCTGGGTGACGCCGTGCCAGAGGTCGATGATCTGCTCGAAGCGCGCACAGACACCGGTGCCGGTGTGGACCCTCAGGTTGTTGCCCACCTGGCCGTTGGAGTTGCCGATGCCCTGCTTGAGCAGCAGCATCGGGGAGTTGACCGCGCCGGCGCAGAGGAAGACCTTCTTCGCCTTCACCTCGATGCGCCGCTTGCGCTCCTCGGTCAGCGGGTCGATGGCGTAGACCTCGACGCCGCGGGCGAGCCCGCCCTCGAGCACGATGCGGGTGGCGCGCGCGCAGGTCAGCAGCGCCGCGCCGTGGCTGAGCGACACCGGAATCAGGTTGCGATCGACGCTGCCCTTGCCGCCGACGGGGCAGCCCAGCTGGCACAGCCCGCAGCCGATGCAGCCGGGCGCGTTGCGGCTGATGAAGTCGCCCTCGAGCTCGAGCGCGTCGATGCCGGCCTTGAAGATGAGGTTGTGCGCCCTGGCGTTGGCCGGCGACGTCTTCGCCACGCCGATCGCCGCCTCGACTTCGGCGAACACCGGGTCGCAGTGGGCGAGATCGGCCCACGGCACCTCGAACTCCTCCTGCCAGCGCTTGAGGATCGCCGCCGGAGTGCGAAAGCAGATCGCCGAGTTGAGCAGCGTCGAGCCGCCCACCGCCCGGCCCCGGGGCATCGGGAGGTAGACGTTTCCGATGGCGACCGACGACGCGCGCTCGGCGTAGATGTTCCGCAGCGCCCACGACTGCTTCGTCGACAGCTGCTCCGGCTCCCACTTGCGGCCTTCCTCGATGATGCAGACCTTCAGCCCCGCCTGCGAGAGCACCCAGGCGGCGGCGGCTCCGCCCGCGCCCGAGCCGATGACCGCGACGTCGCACTCCAGCGTCTCGTCGCGCTCGAAGCTGTCGCAGCGCAGCGTCTGGCCGGCGGGGAAGTCCACGCTACCCGTGCCTCTGGCCCAGCCCCTTGGGGCGCGCGTCGGTGGGGACGTTGCAGCCGGGGGTGAAGCCCGCCGCGGCGCGGACCCGGTCGTCCTCGTAGTAGCCGAGCTTCACCGCGAAGCTGATGCTCTGGTAGCCGGCGCGCCGCACGCGCAGGTTGCTGGTGCGCCACTCCTCGAGCACCTCTTTCCGGGCCGCGAGCGACAGCCAGTAGAAGCTGCGGCCGCGGTTGGGAATCGGAGAGACGTTCAGGGTGCGAACCAACACCCGAAAGAGCAGCTGCACGTCGGGGTAGAGCCCGCCCACATAGGAATCGACGAACTCCGCCGTCTGCACCTCGGCGGCGGCGTACGGCCAGTCGGGCTTGCCGGGGAAGAAGGCCTCGCAGACCTTCTTCAGGTTGGCGAACTCCTGCGGGTCGAACACCTGCAGCCCCGGCGCCGGCGGGCCAAAGTTTCCCACCGTGCGCCAGACCCAGGTGCCGCCAAGCAGCACCAGCCCGCCGATGCCCGCGGCCTGGAGCAGGTTTCTCCGCGTCGGCTTCGCGGTCAGCAGCGGAGGCGGCGGCGCGGGAGGCGGGACGTTCATGCGAGGCCGGCTGACATATGACCGCCGAAGTCGGCTGTCACGGGGCGAAGACGGCGGGCAAGCCCCTCGGCGAGCCGAGCAGCGCGCCGTCGCGCATCACCACCTCGCCCCGCAGCACCGTCGCCACCGGCCAGCCGGTCACCTCGTGGCCGTCGAACGGCGTCCACCCGCAGCGGCTCTTGCTCCAGGCGTTGGTGATGGTGCGCTTCGCCTCGAGGTCCACCAGCGCCAGGTCGGCGTCGTTGCCCGGCGACAGGCGCCCCTTACCGGCGAGGCCAAAGATGCGGGCGGGGCCGTGGCTGCACAGGTCCACCAGGCGCTCGAGCGTCAATCGTCCGGCGGCGACGTGGCCGAGCATCACCGGCAGCAGCGTCTGCACCCCCGGCATCCCCGAAGGGCTGGCGGGGTACGGCTTCGCTTTCTCCTCGAGCGAGTGCGGCGCGTGGTCGCTGCCGAGCACGTCGGCCAGGCCAGAGGTCACCGCGTGCCACAGCGCCGCCTGGTGACGCGCGTCGCGAATCGGCGGGTTCATCTGCGCCCGGGTGCCGAGCGCGTCGTAGCAGCCCGGCGCGCACATCGTCAGGTGCTGGGGGTTGACCTCGAAGGTCGCCACCGCACGCGCCTGTTGCAGCAGCGGCAGCTCGCCGGCGCTGGTGACGTGGAGCACGTGCACCTTGCGGTGGTGGAGCTGCGCCAGCTTCAGCAGCCGCCGGGTGGCGAGCACCGCCACCTCTTCGTCGCGCCACTCGGGGTGGAAGTGCACCGTCTTCCCCTCGGCGAGCGGCCGCCGCTGCTGCAGCCGCGCCTCGTCCTCGCTGTGAAAGGCGACCCGCCGCCGGCCGGACTGGAGCACCCTGGTCAGCGTCGGCTCGTCG
This sequence comes from Archangiaceae bacterium, assembly GCA_043776025.1. GTDB lineage: Bacteria > Myxococcota > Myxococcia > Myxococcales > Myxococcaceae > JAYVRT01. The sequence goes on from JAYVRT010000391.1 coordinate 7,170, forward strand.
TCCACCAGCAACGTGCCGGTGGAGCTGCCCATGAAGACCTTCACCCCGGCGCAGCCGGGCAGCTGCTCGAGCTCGCCGAGCCGTTCGGCGTTTTGCTTCGTCGCTCCGACGTAGAAGGCGAAGTCGACCCAGCTGGTCGCCCGGGCGCGCGCCACCTTCCACGCCAGCGCCTCGGCGGAATCGGTGTTCGGCTGGGTGTTGGGCATCTCGAAGAAACAGGTGACGCCGCCGAGCGCCGCGCAGGCGCTGCCGCTGGCGATGTCTTCTTTGTGGGTCAGCCCCGGCTCACGAAAGTGCACCTGGGAGTCGATGACCCCGGGGAGCACGTGGAGCCCGGTGGCGTCGAACTCGGCCGCGGCGCTCTGGCCTTTGAGGTCTCCGAGGTCGGCAATCTTCCCGTCGATGATGCCGACGTCGGCGCGCTGCAACCCCGAGGGAGTGACGCAGGTGCCGGAGTGAACCAACAGGTCGAACGCCATCGTCAGCCCTTCCGCTTCTGCCCCTTGGGCTTGCTCGGGGTTTTGGGCGCGTTCGGCCGGGCGGAGACGGTCTTCACCTCCGAGCGCTTCGAAGCGGCGGCCTTCGGGCCCGAGGGCCTGGGCGGCGGAGCCTCGAGCGCATCGAGCGCGGTCTTCACCGCCTGCATCGCGCGCACGTAGGTGACCTCGCCGAAGTCGTCGCCGGGCCGGGGGATGCTCAAGGACAGCAGTTCCCGCAGCGAGCGCACGACGAAGACGTCGTCCGCGGCGCGCCACAGTCCGTAGACGAACTCGCTGGCCGGCACCGACCGCAGCCAGTTGGTGCGCGCCGACGCGGGCAGCGCGCGCAGCAGCGGCCGGGGGAGCGCGGCGAAGAAGACCCCGGTCTCGCGCTTGGTGCCCAGCAGCCAGGCGTCGGCGGGGCCGAGGGCGCCCAGCCCGCGGGCGCTGTGCTCCTCGACCTCTTTCCAGCTCCACAGCCGGACCTCGCCGGAGAAGCGGGCGCCGTCGGTCGCCTGGTAGAGCTCCCGGACCTCGGCCGGCACCGGCAGGGGCTGCTCGGCTTCGAGGGTGGCCCAGGTCTGGGGAAAGAGCCCGGGACCCCTGGAGGTGGCGGACTTGAGGAGGATCGGAAGCCAGTTCATAAAAGGCGACGGACTGTACTCACGCCCCGATTGGCCGCGCCACGACCTGATGCTTTGCTCCAACCTTCCACCTGCCCGCCAAGGTCACGGTGGCGCCGGATGAACCGTCGCTGGCTGTCGCTCGCTTGCCACCGGCCAACTGACCGTCACCCGGGTCCCGCCGCCGACCGCGCTGCTGACGTGCACTTCTCCGCGGTGGCCCTCGACGATGCGCTTGACCAACGCCAGGCCCAGGCCGGTGCCGCGCGCCCGGGTGGTGAAGAAGGGCTCGAAGACGCGGGCGAGCAGCTGCTCGGGGATGCCGTGACCACTGTCGACGAAGGTGACCCGCACCCGCGCCGCCACGCCCGTCTGCTCGGCGGAAACGGTCACCGTCAGCGTCCCGCCCTGCGGCATCGCCTGCATCGCGTTGTTGGCGAGGTTGAGGAACACCTGGCGCATCAGCCGCGCGTCCATCGGGACCCGCTCGGGCAGAGCTTCGCCCCGCAGCTGAAAGTCGACCTTCGCCGTCGCCGCCGCCAGCGCCGCGCCGACTGCTTCCTGAATCGTCGCCAGCAGCGGCACGTCGTCGGACAGCAGCGGCTGGGCCGGGCGGGCGAAGTCGAGCAGGTCGCCGACGAGGTGGTTGATGCGGTCCGACTCCTCTTTCATGATCGCCAGCAGCGGGGCGCCGCTGTGCCCGGCGGCGATCTCCCGGGGCAGCGAAGCGAGGGAGTTGAAGATGACGCCCAGGGGGTTGCGCACTTCGTGGGCGAGCGCGGCCGCCATCTCGCCGAGGGCCGCGAGCCGTTCACGCTGGACCAGCTGCGCCTGGGCGGCGGAGAGGTCATCGTAGCTGTGGCGCAGGTCGACGACGAGGCGGTTCGACTCGAATGCCGCGGCGAGGTGGGCCGCAATCGCCTCGAGCAGCTCGACCTGCTGCGCCGGCACCTCGTCCGAAGTCGGGTAGACGACGTTCATCACCCCGATGACGCGGCCGCGGGCCATCATCGGAATCGACACCACCCGGTGCATGCCCTCGGCGACCATCAGCGCGGCCGAGCGGGCGTCGTAATCCTCGCGGCTCAGAATCTTCGTCGTCCCGCCTTCGACCACCTCGCCCAGCTTGCTGCCCGGCAGCGGCACCCGGGCGAACGCTTTCTGCGCAGCGGGGCTCGCCCGGTGCTGGTGCGCAAGGAAGGCTTCCTTGCGGTCCTCGTCGATGAGGAACATCACCACCGAGGATGAGCCGGTGACCTCCTCGAGCTCACGGCTGGCCTGGTTGAAAAGCTCGCCCAGGCCACTGACGGTACCCGCGGTGGCGGCGACGTGGTTGAGCGCGCTCAGTTGGGCGTTGCGGTGCGAGAGGTCGCGAATCGCGCGGGCGGCGTCGAGCGCGGCGCCAATCTGCGCGCCGAAGAGGGCCAGGGTCGGCTGGTCCTCGACCCGCAGCCAGGACGCGAGCACCAGCAATACCTCGCGAGGCGCGGCGAGGACGTCGAGGCGAATCATCGCCCCGCGGGCCCACTGCCGCTCGGCGAGGTTGGCCTTCACCGCGCCGGCGTGCCGGTCCCCGAAGAAGCCAACCGCCGCCTGCTGGAGGTCGTCGAGGAAGGCGAACCCTTCGGCCCAGACGCGGCGCAGGTTTGGGGCCCAGGGCCGGCGGCCTTCGGTGACGGCCGGCCCCAGGTCACTCTTGAACTGTCCGTGGGCGCCGAGCGCGCCCATCACCCGCACCCCGTCGCCGTCGGGGACGATGCGGACCACCGCCGCCTCGAGGGTCGAGAGCCCGCGGTCGACGGCGCGGAAGATGCCCTCTTCCGTCTGCTCCTGCTGCACCGCGGCGCCGAGGCGGGCGAGCCCCTGGAGACTGACCTGGTGGCGTGCCCGCGCGGTCAAGTCGTAGAGGATGAAATAGACGTCGTCGCCGACCTGCGAGACGTAGATCTCCACCGTGCGGCGCTCTCCGTCGCCGCGAATGACGTCGAGTTGGTAGCTGCTGGGCACCGACTGGCCCGCGAGCCGCCGTTGGTGCCGGGCGGCGATCCGCTCGCGATCCTCGGGAGCCACCCGGTCGTCGAAGCGCATTCCAATCGCCTGCTCGCGCGTGAGCGCCAGCAGCTCGAGGAACGCGTCGTTGACGAACGCGAACCGGGCCTTCTTGATGATCACCGCCGGTAACGGCAGGTGTTCCAGCCACTCGTCAGACAAAGGTCGCGGACTCCATTACTGGCGCAGGACCCTAGCAAAGCCGCGCGCAGGGCATCGGCTTCGCGAGGTCAACCGCGCAAGCCGAACCGGAGGCTCGACGGCCAGCGGGCCGCTCTTCAGCGGGTGAACAGCTTCTGGTGCCCGCTGCTGTCCTGAGCCCACAGCACCTTCGCGCTTCCACCGGCGAGGAAGAAGCCGGTGGTCGAGGGGTACTGCTCGAAGACGATTCCGGTCGCGGTGCGGGCCGGCACCAACTGGCGGGTATGGGCGGCGCTGGTCCACAGCACGGGCGCGCTCTCGAAGTGCAGGCGCGCGCCGTCGGTCAACGGCCGCTGGGGCAGCGGGAGGCTGGCCGTCTTCAGGGGCCCGGCGAGTGGGTCGCCGAACGAGCGGTGGCGAATCGCCGAGGCGTCGACGCTCCAGGCTCCGGTGGCGTCGGCGCTCAGCGGGAGCGAGAGCGCCTCGACGCAGTCGGGGGCGCCGGCGACCTCGAGGCTCAGCCGGCAGTAGCGGTCCGAGCCGACGATGAGCGCGGTGGTGAGCGCCGGCGGCACGAACCCGACGAACTGCGCCCCGACGTAGGGCAGGCTCAGCACCGGCTCGGAGACGAGGCCGGTGGCGGCGTTGAAGCGAAACATCTGCGCCGAGCTGTTCCCGAGCACCGCCGCAGACTGCTCATTGACCACCAGCATCCGGTACCCGCTGACGAAGGTCGAAGGTCCGGCGGAGGCTGGGGTGTTGACGAGCATCGCCGCGCCGGTGTCGACCCAGCGTGACACCTGGCTGTGCACCAGCAGCCAGACGACGTTGCCGGAGACGGCGAACTGCTCCGCGTCCCAGCGCTGGGTCTGGACGCCGCCGACGTACAGGCGCACCTCGCTGGGCAGCTGGCAGAGCACGCCCGAGGGCAAGGTCTCCAGCGCGTCGCAGGCGATCGGCAGGTCCACCGTCTTCACCGCCGCGCCGGTGCGGTCCACCGCCACCTCGATGTCGGCCTGCGCCCGGCCGAACGCCGGCTCGAAGCGCGCCGAGAGGTGGTAGCTGCCCGGCACCGTCGGGGTGAAGCTGACGGTCGTCGATGGGCCAGAGAGGCTGTCGCTCATCGGCGCGGTCTCGCTGTGGGAAATCGGCTGGTTGGTGGGGTCGAGCACCTCCACCACCACCTCGTCGACCTTCGGGCCACTGCCGGGACACGAGGGCGCCAGCGGCAGCGCCAGCCGCACCTGCTGCGCCGCGCCGGCGATGCCGACGTCGTCGAGCGAGGGGGTGGGCGTTCCCCCGCTGGCGCCGCCGAAGCCGCCTCCAGCGACGCAGGTGTTCGGCGGCGGCGGGCCACAGGCGAGCACGCCCAGACACAGAAGCGGCAGGACGCGTCGCACCTGGGCACCATACCCAATCGGCCGCCCCGCGCCGTACCGCAAGCCCACACCCCACCACCTCGCCGCCCTGAGGAAACAGCCGAGCCGTCCGCGCTACAGTCTCCTGCCATGGTGATGTCGCTGCTGGTGAGCGCGTGGTTGGCGATGAGCCCGGCGCGGCTGCCTGGCGGCTGCTCCCCGCTGCAGACGGCGGCGATGAACGGGGACCTCGAGCGTCTTCGACCGCTCGCGGGACGCAGCCTGCTCGGCCTGTCGGCGCCCGCGGCGTTCCTCGACGAGGTCGGCGACTTCGCTGGGGTCTGCCGGGGCCGCACCGCGCTGATGCTCGCCGCCGAGTACGGGCAGGTGGAGGCGGTGAAGCTGCTGCTGAGCAGCCGCGCCCGGGTGGACCTGACCGCGACGCTCAAGGAATTCGGAGACCACGCCTTCGACGGCCGCTGCCTCGCGATCGCCGCCGGCCACCCGCTGTCGGCGGTGCTGCTCGAAGAGGCGGGCGCGCCCGAGCTGCCGTGCCTACAGGACTCGGCGCTGTTCGCGACGCTGCGCATCGGCAACCTCGAGCAACTTCAGCGGCAGCTGCGGGCGCAACCCGGAGCCCCGGTGCTGCGCGCCGCGCTGGGGCAGTTGGCAGGCAGGTCGCAGCGGGCAGTGACCGCCGCGCTGGTGGACCACGCGGTCTCGCGCGGCATCGACCTCTCGCCGCTGTTCGAGCCGGCGATCGAAGCCAACGACTTCTTGCTCGTGGAGCAGCTGGCGGCCCACACCCGCCTGAGCGGCTCGACCGAGCTCGCCCGCGCGGTGACGCTCGGCCGGACGAAGATGATCCGCCCGCTGATCGAAGCCGGCGCCGTCGCCAACACCTCGGTCGCGCCGATGCGCGCGGCGATCCTCGGAGCAATCCAGAGCCACCAGGGCTCGACCCTCGACGCGCTGTTGGAGAACGGTTGGCGCGGAGACGACGAGCTGCCGGTGCTGCTGTGGGCGATGAAATTCTACCCGGACTACGTCCAGCCCCTCATCGCCTACGACGTGGGGGAGCACATCGACGACGAGGAAGGCGTCACGCCCTTGCTCTACGCCACCGAGCAGAAACGGCCGGACTGGATCTCCCGCCTGGTTGCTGACGGGGCGGGGCCAAACATCGCCGACGTCACCTGCCGCACCGCCGCGTCGGTCGCCCCCACCGCCCAAATCATGCGGCTGCTCAGCGGCCCTGGCGAGCCGACCCCGGGGCGCGCGGCGCAGCGGCTCCACGTCGGCTGCGGCCTCTCCCACTTCCGGCTGCGCTTCGAGCCGCAGGTCGAGGTCTACTTCGACGGCGCCTTCGTCGCGCTCAAGCCGGGCATCACCTACCAGACCAGCCCCGGGCTGCACACGCTGCGCATCTCCCGCGCCACCGAGCGGCGGGTGAAGCGGGTGACGCTGCAGCTCGAGCCGGGGGTGCAGGTCATCGAGGCCACGCCCGACGACGGCAACGACCCGTAAACTACGGCAGCGTCGACCACCCGTTCCACAGCACCCGGGCGATGAAGATTGGCTGGTTGCCGGGGTTGGGCCGGTAGATCGCCGCCTCTCCCCACCCGAGCGAATCGAGCACCGGGCAGATGAACCCGGCGTGGCTCACCAGCGCGGTGTTGGTCCCGGCGGCCGGCTGGGCATTGAGCAGCTGCATCGTGTTGGTGCAGCGCTGAGCCTCGTCATAGACGAAGTAGGTGAGCACCTGGCTGGTCTCGATGGGCGGGCCGAAGGCGAAGCCCTGGGCGGTTTCCGTCGCCCGGCAGAACTCACTGGAGACCACCCGGCCGATGGCGAAGCCGCGGGTGGCGAACTGGGTGTGGATGGTGAACGTCTCGTTGGGCGACTGAATCGCGTCGAGCTGCCGGGCGTAGGCGGTCGAGCAGTTCTTGTCGCAGGACTTCCACCAGTTGGGCTGGGTGGTGTTGTTCGCCGGCCCCAGCTGTGTCTGGTCTCCGCAGACGTTGGCGGTCGCGTGGCGCCAGAACAGGGTGTAGCCGCCGCCGCGCAGCGCCTGGGCCACGGTGAGGCTCAGCGTCGTCGTCGCGCCGGTGGTCTCGCAGGAGGCGTTCTTGCAGCCGTAGACGCGGTAGTTCCAGTTTCGCGGCAGCGTCGGGGTGTTGGGCTCGAGCTTGTCGACGCGCTCGGAGGCGTTGTTCGCGGCGCCCTGGAAGACGAGCGCCGCGTCCGGGTCGCCCGGCCCCAGCGGCGGAGCGTTGAACGTCCGCAGCACCTTCACCTGCGTCACCTCGGCCGGGTTGGTCCACGACAGCAGCACGTTCTTCCCGTCGCCCGACAGCTGCAGCGTCAGGTTGGTCGGCGTCAGCGGTCCGCGGCCACCGCCGCCACCCATCCCTCCGTCATCGGCAGCGCCCCCCCCCGCGCCTCCCCCGGCGCCGCCGTCGCTGGGAATCGCGCGGGTGAAGACGACCGTCGCCGGTGTCTTGTTGCACAGGCCGCAGCCGTTGCAGGCGAAGAGGCCGTAGAACCAGGTTCCCAGGTCCATGCCCGCCAGCGGCTCGGCGGCCGAGGCGGCGGCCCCGGTGTAGACCACCACCCCGTCGGTGGGGGTGACCGGCGCGCCCGCCCGCTTCCGCACCAGCCGCAGCTCGGTCCACCCGGTGGAGTCGGGCGGGTTGGTCCACGCCAGTTGCACGTCGCCGTCGACGCCCGCGGCGGTGAGCTTGCTCGGCGGCTGCAGCGGCGCGGGAGTGCCTGCACCCCTTGGCACCTCGACCCGGGCCGGCGCCACCGCCCAGTTGCCCGCCTTGTCCACCGACCACAGGTCATAGGTGTACGCGCGGCAGACGTCGGAGAGTGAGGCGTCCACCCACTTCTCGGCGATGCCGGCGTACTTCACCGTGCCCGAGCCGAAAGCGTCTCCGGTGCTCGGGGTGACGCCGTGGGGCGGGTGGCCGTCAGGCACGGCCTCGTAGCGGACCACCACCGTCAGCTCGACGTCGCCGACCCGGGCATTGTGCCAGCTCAGGCCAATCGTCCCGTCGGGGTGGGCGGTGTAGTCCTGCTGGGTCGGGGGGTCCGGCGGGCCGTCGTCGGCCTTCGGCGCTGCGCTGCAGCCGGCGAGGAAGAGAGCCCAAAGGGCCGGGGAGAACCGACGCATCGGGTCCAGTCATACACGGTTTGCGGTCGGGAGAACGAAATCGGCCGGAGCGGTGTTGAAGGGTTTGAAAGCCGAAATGATCCGCCCTCTCGTCGCCCTCTGGCTCGCCGCCTGGCCCGCTCCCGGCGCGCCGCTGCAGGTGCTCGGCCTGCCGCCCGCCGCCGACGCTGGCCGCGCCCGCAAGCTCAAGGTCTACGTCGACGCCGGCCACGGGGCAAAGGACAACCACGGCGCCGCTTCGTGCACCTGCGAGAACGAGGAAGACTTCACCCTGCGCACCGCCCAGGCGCTCGCCGGGGCGCTGCGGGCGACCGGGCGCTTCGAGGTCCGGCTCTCCCGAAAGGGAGATGAGAAGCCGTCCTACGCCGCCCGGGTGGCCGAGGCCGAACAATGGAAGGCCGACCTGCTGCTGGGAGTGCACTTCGACGTCCGCGGCGCCGCCTATGCCTACGAGCCCGAACCGGGGCGCTCGTGCTGGCGGGCGCCGGTGCTGGGAGACGACGGCCAGGACTCCGCCGGCTTCGCGTTGCTGTGGAGCGACGAGGACGTCGCGACCCGCCCGGAGCGGGCCCGGAGCGCTCACTTCGGCCGCGGCATCGCCACCAAGCTGGCCGCGGCCGGCCTCAAGCCCTATGGCGGTTACGACTACCAGGGCCTGTACGACCCGGACGAGGTCCCGGGCGGGTTCGTCGATCGCCACCTGCCACGCCGCAGAATCTGGATGCTGCGCAAGCCGAAGGTGCCGAGCGTCATCGTCGAGACCCACCACGCGCTCGACCTCGAAGAACGCCAGCGGTGGCAGGAGCCGCAGACGCTCGAGGCCTTCGGCGCTGCGGTCGCCTCCGCCCTGCTCGAAGAGGGCTGACGGAAACGCGGAAAACCTCCCCATTCGGGCTAACCTTGGTCGGCGTTCCCCCTCGTGCCCGAGCCCATCAAGAACGTCTGCGCGGTCTGCGGCCGGCCTCCCCCTGAAGGGCTACAGGCCTGTCCGCATGACGGGAGCACGCTCTTCGTCGAAGCGCCCACCCTCGACCCGCTCGTCGGGCAACAGCTGGGCGACTACCAGGTGCTCGAGGTCATCGGCGAAGGCGGGATGGGACTGGTGTACCGGGGCATTCAGCCGGTCATCAAGAAGCGGGTGGCGATCAAGGTGCTGCGCACGGAGTTCGCCTCTGACCCGGCGCAGGTGAAGCGGCTGGTGAGCGAGGCGGAGTCGGTCAACTCCATCTCCCACCGCAACATCATCGACATCTTCGGGCTGGGGCAGCTGGCGGACGGGCGCCACTACATCATCATGGAGTTCCTCGACGGGGACCCGCTCGACAAGCACCTGAGGGAGCGCGCCCCGCTGCAGCCGCTCGAGGTGGCCGAGCTGTTGATCGACATCTGCGGCCCGCTGTTCGCCGCCCACAGCGCCGGGGTGATTCACCGCGACTTGAAGCCGAGCAACGTCTTCCTCGTGCAGCAACCCGACGGCACCCGCTACTTGAAGCTGCTCGATTTTGGCCTCGCGAAGAAGGGCGTGAACCTCGACGGAAAGACTTCGCAGACCTCGGCGACGCAGATCGCCGGCACCCCGGACTACATGGCGCCGGAGCAGTGCCGCGGCCTCGACATCTCACCCCGCACCGACCTCTACGCGCTGGGCGTGATGGCGTGGCAGATGCTCACCGGCCGGCTCCCTTTCCCCGGGCCGACGCCGATGGACGTGGTGATGGCGCAGGTCTCGGCGCCGGCGGTCGCGCCATCCACGGTGCAGCCGGGAGTGCCTCCTGAGCTCGACGCGCTGGTGCTGTGGCTGATGCAGAAGGACCCTGAGGCGCGGCCAGCCTCGGCGGAGGTGGTGCGCAGCGAGCTGAAGCGGATTGGAATGGGACTGCGCGAAGGCCCCAACGTCCACACCACCCGCGCGTGGACCGGAGAGATGAAGGCGGTCGACCTGGCCAAGTACGCGCGCGGCCCGACGCCAGCGCCCGGCTCGGCGGCCGTCCCCTCACCGCTTGCGAGCCCGGCGCCGTTCTCGAACTTCCCCGCGTTCGAGCCCTCTTCAGGCACCGACTTTCCTCCGGTACCCCCGGGTGCGCCTGGGGTCCGGGTGGCGGTCCCGGCGGACCCGCTCGTCACCGGGCAGGACGCCGCACCGGTGTCTGGGTTTCCTCCGCTGGTGGCCGAGGAACCGGAGCCGGTTCGCCGCCAGAGCGGGCTGCCGTTGATCGCCGCGGTGCTGGGGCTGGTCGTCGCCACCGTCGTCTGGGTCTGGGCCAACGGAGAGAAGAAGGAACCGCCGCAGACGGTGCCCCTGCCGCCCGTCACCGTCAGCGCGCCGCCGCCGGTCGAACCGCAGCTGCCCGTGGTCGCCGAAGCCGCGCAAGCGCGGGAGCCAGGCAGCGAGCCCGGCACCGAGTCGCCGACGGCTGTCGGAAAGAGCCCGATGCTCAGGCACCCCGCGAAGGACACCACGCCCTCGGCGGCGGACCTGAGCCGGCGCGTGCAGCAGTTGGAAAACAAGCTCCGCGCCCGCGCGGGAAGCGGTGAGACGGCGGACCCTTCGGCGCTGCAGTTGCTCGACAAGCAGCGGCTGCGGTTGACGATGTCGCTCTCTTCGGTCGAGCGGCGCGATGTGTCGAAGAAGCTGGACAATTGGGAGCGCACCTTTCTTAAGCACTGAGCCGGGCGCGGGCGAAGGGGGCATGCGAAGCTTGTCTCTCCCTCGATGCTGCTGCCGATGTTGTGCCTCCAGCTCGCGCTGACCGCCGCGCCGTCCTCGACGGTGGTGATCGTGACCCGGCGCACCGCGGTCTCAACCGGCGACGCGCGCGCGGTGGCGGTGCTGGTGACGAAGGGACTCAAGCAGGCCGGGCTGGAGGTGGCGTGGGACGCGGAGGCGGCAGCGCGGCGGCTCGCCTCGCTGGGCGTCAAGGACACCAGCAACTGCCAGGGCCGTAAAGCGTGCGTCCAGGAGTTCGGCCATCAACTGGACGTGGCGGTGGTGGTGGGCGTCTCGGTGAGTGAGGTGGACACCGACCGCTCGGTCGCGCTCGAGGCGGTGCGCGTCGCCGACGGGGTGGTGCTCGCGCGCGAGAACCTGCTCTACGCCAAGACCGGCGCGCCGCCGTCGGATCAGCTGACGCTGTTTCAGACCCACCTCAAGGCCGCGCTGCCCGGCGCGGCGAAGAGCGAACCGGTGGCCACCGACACCCCCGCCCAGCCGGTCGCGCAGCCGAAGCCGGCGCTCGCTCCAGCGGCGCCCGAACCGGTTCCCGTGCCCACCGCGGCGGCGGCCGAGCCGCCGGTGGCCCCGCCGCGCTCGCACACCGCCGCCTTCGTCACCGGCGGCGCGGCGGTGCTGACACTCGCCGCGGCCGTCACCCTCGGGGTGCTCGCCTTCAGCGCCCGGGCGGACCTCTCGCGAGGCACCGCGCTGCCCGATGGCCGCACCGCCTCGGCGCTCACGGGCAGCGAGGCGAACGCGGTCTCGCGCAGAGCGAACAACCAATTCTACGCCGCCACCGGCTGTGCCGCGGCCACGGTGGCGCTGGGAGCGACCGCGGTGGTGCTGTGGTGAGGCGCGCGCTGCTGTTGAGCGCAGTGCTCGCCGGGTGCAACTTCGCGCCGCTCGACAGCAAGGTCCTCTACCGTTGCCAGGCCGACCGGTCGTGCGCCCAGGGGGGCTACGTCTGCGCGGCGGACTTGCTGTGTCACCCGCCGGGCGACGACGCGGGAGGAGCCGGAGGGGGTGCAGGCGGCGGAGTGGGCGGAGGGGCCGGCGGCGTCGGAGGCGGGGCCGGCGGAGGTGGTTGCGTCTCCCGCGCCTGCCAACCCCGCGAGTGCGGGAAGCGGGATGATGGCTGCGGGGGGATGGTCAGCTGCCCCGGCTGCACCAGCCCCGACTTCTGCGGCGGCGGCGGCGCCAACCGATGTGGCCAGCAGGTCTGCAGCGCCACCGGCTGGTGCTGGGAGAATCCCTACCCGCAAGGCAACTTCCTCCGCGGCGCGTGGGCCGCCGCGCCCGACGACGTCTGGGCGGTGGGCGACGTCGGCACGGTGCTCCACTTCAACGGCAGGCGCTGGGGCAACATCCCGGCGCCGACGCGCGCAAACCTGCGGGGCGTCTTCGGCACCGGCCCCAACGACATCTGGCTCGTCGGCGACCTGGGCACGGTGCTCCACTGGGATGGCAGCCGGCTGTTGGCGGAGTCGTCCGGGACGACCAACCAGCTCGAGGCGGTGTGGGCCAGGCCCGGGGGCGTGGTCTGGGTCGCGGGCCTCAACTCGACGCTGGCGATGCGCAGCGCCACCGGGCAGTGGAGCCTGTTCGCTCCGGCGATCGCCAGCGTCAACTTCCGGGCGATCGCCGGCACCGGCGCGCTCGACGTCTGGGCGGTCGGAGACCGGGAGGTCGAGCGCTTCAACGGAGTGAAGTTTGTCACCGTGCCGATCTCCCTCCCCGGCGGCGTGACCTTCAGCTCGGTCTTCGTCTCCGCGCCGGACGCGGTGGTGGCCGCCGGCAACGCAGGCCTCTACGCCACCTGGGATGGCGGCAGCTGGGGGGTGCAGCAGCTGAACAACAACCCCATCGGGCGAGCGCTCTTCGGCAGCGGCGCCACGGACCTCTGGTTGACCACCGACCGCGGCGTCTACCGGTGGGTGGGCGGCGCGATGCAGTTGGTCGTGCCCGGGACCCCAAACCTGCCGTACTTCGCCGGCGCGCCGCTGGACGGAGGCGAGGCGCTGGTCGTCGGCGCCGCGGGCAGCTGGGCGCTGGTGGCGGGCGACGGTGGGCTCGTCACCGACTACGCCGCGGCGGTGGGCGGCCCGGACCTCAACGACGTCTTCGCGCTCAACGCCACCACCGTGGTCGCGGTGGGCGGGCAGAACTCGTGGTTCGAGCGCTACGCGAACGCCGGCGTCCCTTCGTGGCGGCGCTTCGCGTGCAGCGGCGGCTTCAGCCAGACGATGCTCGACCTCTGGGTCGCACCCTCGGGGACCGCCTACGCGACGGCGACCTCGAACAACACCGTCGCCTTCAAGCTCGGCTCCTCCGCGTGCGTCGGCGGCTTCGACAACCTCACCTACCCCGGCATCTTCGGCTTTGCCGGCGGCCCGGTGCACTACGTCGGTGAGCAGTGGACCGAGGTGATGACCGACGGCGGGCAGCCGCCCGTGACCACCAACGTCACCAACCCCAACATGGGCAACCCCGGCTACGCCTGGAGCGCGGTGTGGGGCAGCGGCCCGAACGAGGTCTTCACCGTGGGAACCGACGGCGGCATCATCGCCCTCACCGACTACGACGCCGGCTGGCTCTGGGCGCCACGGTCGCCGGTGACCGCCGACCTCAACGCCATCTACGGCGCCGGCGCGGGGAGCACCCTCGACGTCTGGGCCGTGGGCGCGCGGGGGACGATGCTGAGGCGGCAGGGCGCCGCGCCGTTCGCGCTCTTCGACGCCGGCCTCACCGATGACCTGCGCGATGTCTGGGTGTCCGGGTCCGACGAGGCGTGGGTGGTCGGGCACGACGGCGGCGCGTGGCGCTTCGACGGCCGGCGCTGGAGCGGGCTCGAAGCCCCGGTGCGCGACCTGCGACGGCTGCACGGCGCGCCGGACGCCGGCGTCTGGGGCGTCGGCAACGCTGGGGCGATCCTTTTTCATCCGTAGCGCGCGCGGTTTGCTAAGTCGTCGCGATGCGCAAGGTCTTGCTCGCCGTGCTCGGCGTGGGGGTGGTGCTGGCGGGGGTGGTGTTGTCCGGGGCGCTCGACGCCGCGCCGCCGTACGTCGCCGGCAAGCGGGTCGCTCCGCCGCCGGTCGAAGGGGTGAGCCACACCGAGCAGCGCTTCGCCGCCGCCGATGGGGTGAAGCTCTTTTCCCAGTCGTGGCGACCCGCTTCAGAGCCGCGCGGGGTGCTGGTCATCGTCCACGGACTGAAGGACTACTCCGACCGCTACGCCGAGCTCGCGACCTTCCTCGCCAGGCGCGGCTACGCGGTGCACGCGATGGACCTGCGGGGCCATGGCGACTCGGAAGGAAACCGGGTGTGGGTCGAACGCTTCACCGACTACCTCGACGACCTCGACTTCTTCCTCGGCCGGGTCCGCACCGCCGAGCCGAACCGGAAGCTGTTCCTCTTCGGCCACAGCATGGGCGGGGCAATCGTCACCCTCTACACCCTGACCCACGAGCCGAAGCCCGCGGGCCTCATCACCAGCGGCGGCGCGCTGAAAATCGAAGAGCCGGCCGCGGTCACGGCCCCGCTCAAGCTCATCGGCGCGGTCGCCCCGAAGCTCGGCGTCTTCGAGCTCAAGGACGAGAACTTCTCCCGCGACCCGAAGGTGGTGGCCTCGATGGCGAGCGACAAGCTCATCTTCGACGGCAAGGCGCCCGCCCGCACCGCCGCCGAGCTGATTGCCGCGGTGGGGACGATTCGCGAGAAGTCGAACACCCTCGACCTGCCGCTGTTGACGCTGCACGGCTCGGCGGACAAGGTGACGCCACCCGCGGGCAGCAAGGAGCTCGTCGCCGCGGCCAAGGGCTCTGACAAGACCTTCACTTCCTACGAAGGGCTCGTCCACGACCTGGTGCACGAGCCGGAGAAGCAGAAGGTCTTCGACGACGTCGCCGCCTGGCTCGACCAGCACACCGCTGCCGCCCCCTGACTGCCGCCCCCTGACTTGACGCGGTGCGCCAATTGCCCTAAGAATCGCGCGTCGCAAAGGGGATGAAGGGTTGGCCGGTGTCGAATTCAGACATGCATGGCGACGCCTCGGACCCGAGCGCCCAGTCGCTTGACGTCGATATCATCACCGACCCGGCCCTCGCGCAGCTGCTGTCGTTGTCGGGCAAAGTGCTGCGGGATCGCATCCCCACGCGGAGTCTGCTTGCTCGGGCAGGCAATCACCCCCAAGCTGCAGGCCCCATGTTGCAGGACCCGTCGCCCGACGCGCCGGTGCCGTTCGGCAAATACGAGTTGATTCGCCGCATCGGCGCAGGCGGCATGGGCGAGGTCTTTCTCGCGCGTGAAGGTCAAGGTGTCGGCGGACAGCCGCCGCGGGCCTGCGTGGTGAAGAAGGTGCTGCCGTCGCTGCTGGAGAACCGGGCCTTCGTCGGCCGGTTCCTCGACGAGGCGCGGGTGGTGGTGCGCCTGAAGCACGCCAACATCGCGCGCGTCTACGCGATGGGCGAGGTCAACGGCGAGTACTTCCTCACCATGGAGTACGTTCAGGGGAAGACGATTTCCCGCTTCACCCGCCGCCTGCGCGACCGCAAGGCGCAGCTGCCGCTGGGGCTGATTCTTTTGCTGGGCGAGCGGATCTGCACCGGCCTGCAGTACGCGCATGAGGCGAAGGACGAGAAGGGCGACTCGCTGCACCTGGTGCACCGGGACCTCTCGCCGGCCAACGTCTGCATCTCGTACAAGGGCGAGGTCAAAATCATCGACTTCGGCGCCGCCCAGTCGACGCTGAAGGAAGAGCAGACGGCCCCGCGGGTGGTCATCGGCAACCTCACGTACATGGCGCCGGAGCAGGCGAAGAAGCAGCTGGTCGACCGCCGGGCCGACGTCTACTCGGTGGGCGTGGTGCTCTGGGAGCTGCTCGCCTGGCACGCGCTGCCGCAGAAGGGCGATCCGATCGAGCGGTGGCGCAAGGCCGCCAACCCGTCCTGGGAGCCGCCGTCGCTCTACCACGGCGCGATTCCCCGCGAGATCGACGACCTCATCCTCAAGGCGCTGAAGAAGAACCCCAACGACCGCTTCGCCTCGGCGGCCGACTTCGGCGAGGCGCTGAAGAAGGTGCGGATGCGCCATGCGCCCGACACCAGCGAGAAGGACCTGGCGGATCTGCTGCAGCGGGTGTTCCGGCGAGAGAAAGAGTCGGAGGACCTGGTGCTGGCGGCGACGATGCAGGGCAAGCCCATCGGAGACGACCCCACGGACAAGACGAAGCGGCTCAACTTCGTCCCCCCCACCGCGCTCGCCTTCGAGCACACCGCGGTGCTCGCGCCCGCCGGCTACGTCGCCTCGCACGACGAGGAAATCACCGACCCCGGCCGCCCACCGACCAATGTCTCGCCCCCGGCGTTCCCCGCCTTCTCCCCGCCGCCGGGCCCGAGCGGCTCGATGCTCGACGAGCCGACCCCGACGCGGGCAAATGACCCCCGCGTCACCCAGCCGTTGGGCGCGGACCCCGGCCCCTCGACCCGGACCGGCTTCGGCGTCACCTTCAACGGGGCTCGCGAGCCGCGCATCGAGGCTTCGCTGCTCCAGGAAATCGAGGCCCACTCCGGCGAAGAGATCAACGAGGACTACCTCACCACGCCTTACGGCCCCTTCAAGGGCCGCTTCGCGCTGCTCGCCGTCGGCGTCTTCGTCGCGGCGATCGGCCTGGGCTTCCTCGGCATCCTCCTCTGGGCGCGCTTCTAGTTTTCAGAAGCTGACCTTTTAGGCTCGCTGTTCTAGGGTCGACGGCCTCGCGGCGGCTTCACCGGCCCGCGCTCAACAGGGGACTTCAAAACACTATGAAAAAAACATGGCTCTGCTGTGTCGCGACGGTCGCGGCTTTGACGCTGGTGTCCGGCTGTTCTGGGGGTGGCTCGGGAACGGGCGGAGGCGCAGGCGGCGGGACGGCCGGCGGCGCGGGCGGCGGGACGGCAGGTGGCGCGGGCGGCGGGACGGCCGGCGGCGCGGGCGGC
>JAYVRT010000392.1:0-1923 GCA_043776025.1 Archangiaceae bacterium
TCACGTTCTGGGGGAACCGGAAGCTGTCCGTCATCACCATCCGCACCGAGCTGCCGACCTTGCGCGCCGACTGGTAGTAGCCGGGCAGGTAGTACTCGCTGGTGATTTTGAGGTTCTTGAGGTCCGAGACGTCGAGCGTCGCCACCGTCACCACGCCCAGCCGCGTGGGCGCGTTGACCTTGCTGAAGCTGCTGCAGTCCTGCGGCATCACCGTCGTCTTCCCGTCGATGACCGCGCTGCCGGGAGGGAGCCAGTCGGAGAGGACCTGGGCGCGGATCAACGTCTCGTTGGTGGCGATCATCTCGTCGTACTTCTTCGTCAGCTTCGCCTTGTTGGCCGGGTCGAACAGGCCTTCTTCCCAGTCCGGCCAGAACTTCACCGCCGCGGGGAAACGGAACGTGTCGGTCATCACCATCCGCACCGAGCTGCCGACCATCCGCGCCGACTGGTAGTAGCCGGGCAGGTAGTACTCGTTGATCGGCTTCAAGTTGCTCAGGTCGGAGACGTCGAGCACCGTCACCTTGGTGGTGTTCGAGTAGTAGAAGCCGCACCGCAGCGAGTCGCAGGCGAAGCCGAGCTCGGGCTGCAGCGGGTAGCGCTGCCAGACGGTGGAGAAGACGACCGCGCGGTTGGTGCCGCTGAGGAACATCTCTCGGGGCCAGCCCTCGATGGCGACCTTGCCCTTCACCGCGAGGTCCGTCGCCGGCCAAGACTGGCTGGCGTAGAGCTTGTTGCCCGAGAGCACGAAGATGCGGGTGCCGTCGTTCTTGACAAAGTCCGCCTCGTCGACGCCGGCGACCTGGTTGTTGGTGGTGGTGTAGTTGCTCGGCGGCGCCGCCTGCTTGTTGTCGGCCGCGCCCGCGGTCGGCGTGGCGAGGTCCTCGGGACCGCCGCGGCCGAAGAAACCCCCGCCCCACCAGCCCCAGCTGGGCACCTGGTCGCGCTGCGCCTCGAGCTGCGTGCGCATCTGCATCACCGCCGTGTCCTCGAGGTACGTCTCGAGGTCGGAGCAGGCGTTCTTTCCTTTGAAGCTCACCAGCTCGGCGCGGCTCTGCACCGCCGGGGGCTGGGGAATCGTGTTGTTGCTGCAGCCCGCCGCCAACCCCGCCACCCCACCCAAGAGCCACTTACGCCATCGAGAATTGATCATTGGAAGACCCCGTCGCCAAAGCAGTCGAGTGATTCGGCCAACCGCCCGCTGTGCCAGGGCCGGGCCAGGGAAAACCGGCCTCGTTGTGGTCGTTTGGTGGGTCGCCCAGCCTCAAAAACCTGAGGTTCGCGCGGCAGGGGCGAAGAAGATCCGTGGATGCGCCGGTAAGAAGTAGCGCCCGGTTTGGCACACGGTATGTTCCAGCACGGAATGAGCGACAACCTGCCCGCACACCTCAACGAGGTGCTCGAAACCATGTCGCGTGAGATGGGCGTTCCCCGCGACGCGCTGGTGTCGCAGGCGGTCTACCAACTCGCGCGGCTCAACGGCTACGTGGTCCCTGGGAAAATCTCCGGCGGCGCCCCGGCGTCGATGCCGATGTCGGCGAAGACGATGCAGCCCACGCCGGCGGTCAAGCCCGCGCCCGCGCCTGGCCCGGCCGGTCTGAAGAAGCGCGCGCCTGAACCCGAACCCGAGCCGGAGCCGGAGGAAGAGCCGCCGGCGGAGGACGAAGAGGGCAACCCGTTCGACGAGCAGGTGCAGGACGCGCCGCCTGACGAGCAGGCCGAAGAAGAGGCGCCTCCCGAAGACCAGCAGGAGGAGGAGCCGCCCCCCGAGGAAGAGCCCCCGCAGGACGAGCCGGAACCCGAGCCGGCGCCGCCGCCCGCGAAGGGGAAGGGCCCGACGATGATCATCTCGATGGCCGGGCGCGAGCCCTACAAGATGACCGGCGACCAGGTGCTGCTCGGCCGCGGCAAGCATTGCGACTTCGT
>JAYVRT010000393.1:0-6163 GCA_043776025.1 Archangiaceae bacterium
CCACCGGGCGCGACGGTAAAGAGCGAGCTCGAGGTGGCCCAGGCGCCCCTGCGCGCCGCGCTCGCTGCCCACGAGGCGTTGGCCCACGCGATGACCGGCACCGACGAGGAGCTGAAGAAGCTCTCGGCGCTCGCCGACACCGTCGAGCACCTGGGCGGCTGGGACACCGGGCACGAAGCGAAGAAGCTGCTCGACCGCCTCGGGGTCAACGAGTGGGAACGCCCGGTGGCCGAGCTGTCAGGCGGCTTGAAGAAGCGGGTGGCGATCGCCAAGGCGCTGCTGGCGCACCCGGACCTGTTGATGCTCGACGAGCCCACCAACCACCTCGACGCCGAGACGGTGGAGTGGCTCGAAGAGGAGCTCGACAACCGCGACGGCGCGTTGCTGCTCGTCACCCACGACCGCTACTTCCTCGACGGCCTGGTGGACCGAATGGTCGAGGTCGAGCCGCCGTACTCCGAGCAGCAGCCCGGCGGCCTCGTCTCTTACCCCGGCAATTACCAGGCGTGGCTGGAGCAGAAGCTGGCGCTGCAGCAGACCCAACAGACCCAGGCGCACAAGCGCGACCGGTGGATCGCGCAGGAGATCGCGTGGATGCGGCGTGGCCCCCAGGCGCGCCGCACCAAGACCAAGCAGCGCATGGAGCGCGCGGCGAAGCTGCTCACCGAGCGCGGCTTCGTCAAGCCGAAGGTCGCCGACCTGCAGATCGCTCCGGCGCCGCGGCTGTCGCAGATCGTGATCGAGGCGAAGAAGATCTCCAAGTCGTTCGGCGACCGCCAGGTCTTCAAGGACGTCAGCTTCATCCTCCAGCCCGGTGAGCGCGTCTGCTTCATGGGAAAGAACGGCGCCGGCAAGACGACGCTGCTCAAGACGCTGCTGGGCGAGCTGCAGCCCGACGCCGGCACCGTCGTCATCGGCGCGCGCACCAAGGTCGCCTGGTTCGACCAGCACCGCGAGGCGTTGGACCCCGAGCTCACCGTCTATGAGAGCGCGCTCGGCCCCGACGGCAGCGACTGGGTGATGCTCGGCAACAGCAAGGTCCGCGTCGCGGAGTACCTCGACGACCTGCTCTTCCCGGTGCCGATGCAGCGGCAGAAGGTCTCGGCGCTCTCCGGCGGCGAGCGCAACCGGCTGTTGCTGGCGAAGCTGTTCCTCGAGGGCGCCAACGTGCTGGTGCTCGACGAGCCGACCAACGACCTCGACCTCGTCACCCTCACCGTGCTCGAACGGCTGTTGGTGCAGTTCACCGGCTCGGTGCTGCTCGTCACCCACGACCGCGCCTTCCTCGACAAGGTCGCGACCAGCCTCCTCGTCTTCGAAGGCGAAGGGAAAATCGTCCGCTACGAGGGCAACTACGACACCTGGCGGCGCCTCACGACGCAGAACGCGAAAGCCAACGCGAAGGCGAGGAGCGCCGAGCCCGTGGCGAAGCCGGCCGAGGCGAACAAGCCCGCGGCCCCCGCCAAGCCCGCGGCGAAGCTGTCCTACAAGGACCAGCGGGAGCTCGACGGCATCGAGGCGGCGATCGAGCTGGCGGAGTCGAAGAAGTCGGCGATTGAATCGAAGCTGCACTCGCCCGAGGTCTACGCAAACTCCGCCGAGAGCGCGAAGGTCTCGTTCGAGCTCGACGCGGCGATCGCTGAGGTCACCCGCCTCTACGCCCGCTGGCAAGAGCTGCAGGCGCTCGCCGGGCCCTGAGGACGCGATTCGCGCTTTGTGGTGCGCACCCCAGCGGCTTGTGGTGTCTTTGCAGCTGACGTCTTCTTTTACTGGGGTTCTAAAATGACCGTCTCCGCCGTCCGCGCCGCCAAGACCCAAGCCATCTCCGCCACTTCCGCCGCCTCGACCTCGAAGGTGCCCTCGAAGAAGGTCCTCGAGAACGTGCTGGGGACGTACAGCTTTCACGCGGGGACCAAGGGCGTCTGGAAGACCTCGACCCCTCCGAAGGAGCTCAAGGCTGCCAACATCCTCAAGGACGTCGTCCTGAGCGAGCCGAAGAAAGGCGCGTTTGGTGGCGCGGTCGTCACCGCCCACGTCCTCAAGGGGACCCCGACGAAGGTGATTTTCGAGAACCGCGTCGTCGGAGGCCACCCTGGGCCCGACGGGCGGCAGGTCTCGAATGTCCGGTACTTCGGCCCGGTCCGCACCGACATTCTGCCGAAGTGAGGCGCGGTTGGCTGATCCGGTAGATCTCGCTCGACGCTTCTTCGAGGTGCTCCTCGTCGAGCAGCTGCCGGAGTTCGGAGCAGACGACGTCTGGGCCTACCTCCCGCGACTGCTGGACTTCGTCGAGCCGAACAAGCCGCTGCCCCCGATGTGCGTCACCATCGTCGGAGAGCTTGCCGCCGCGGGCAACCTGCGCAGCGGCGCGTCACTGCCCGAGGTGATGACGGCGATCGAAGCCACCTTTGGGACGTGCCCCTACGGCCCGGAGACCTTGCAGAAGCTCGCCGCCTACCTGCGCGAACAGCGCAACGGCGGCTTTCAAACCGTGACGAAGCGACGCGGCCCGGCGATCGGCGGCGAATTCTAGTTGGGCCCGTACCAGGGTTCGATCGCGCTGGGCAGCGTCAGCCCGCCCGAGGTGTTCATCGCGCTGGCGGGCAGCACGTAGACCTGGTCACTGCCGCCGGTGTCGGAGGAGAAGGTGACCTTGTCCGAGCCGACCCAGGCGGGGAAGGCATCGGAAGCGTTCGGGTCCCCCGGGTAGTCGGTGAGCTTGGTCACCTTCTTCGTTCCGAGGTCGATGACGAAGACCCGCGTCGAGCCGGAAGAGACGCGCCCGTCGAAGGCCGCCTTCAGGCCGTCGGGAGAGACCACCAGCCGGTTGACGATGGTCTGCGCCTCGTTGCCCAGCGTGCTGGCGACGTTCATCGCGCTGCCGCTGGCGGCGTCCACGGTTTCGATCTGCAGCAGTTGGCTCCCGCTGCTCCCCGCGGCGGCGAGCAGGCGAAGCCCGTCAGGCATGAAGCTCGGGCTGGCGTAGCTCAGCGAGCTGCTGGTGGTGAGCGCGACGAAGCCGGTGCCGTCGAGGTTGACGATGCCCAGCGCGCTCGAGGCGCCTGAGTCGTAGGCAAAGGCGACCTTGGTCCCCGCGGGGCTGAAGACGGGGTTGCGCAGGTTCTTCACCGTCGCGGTCGAGGCGAAGACTGTCGACGTCGTCCCGCCCGAGACGGCGACGGTGGCGATCTCGGTGTCGGTGCCGACGGTGCGGACGTAGCCCACGGTGCGGCCGTCCTTCGACAGCGACGGCTGCCGGCAGCCGCCTCCGGTGACGATGCGCGAGGGGGTCTCGGGGTCGGACGCGTTGGCGACGTAGAGGTTCCGGTCGTCCTTGCGGACGAAGACGAACCCCTTGGTGAAGGTGAACGAAGCCCCGCCGCCGCTCCCTCCGCCAGCGCCACCGCCGCTGCCGCCTCCGGTGCCACCGCCGCCGCCGCCGGGAAGACAGCCGGCGCCGAGGACGAGCAGAAGGAGAATGAACAGTGCGCCGAGTCTCAGAGCGTGGGTCCGCATCGAAGGGGCACTCTACGCTCAGTCGCGGGCGTTGAAATGCTGCATCACCCGGGCGACGTACTGCTCGGTCTGCCCGTTCTGAGGCACGGAGCCGTTCACCGCGTTGGGCCCGGCGTTGTACGCCGCGACCGCCAGCTTCACCTCTCCGGTCTTCTTCAGGCACATCGCCAGATAGCGAGCCCCGGCGGAGATCGCCTCGTGGGGGTCGAACGGATCCTTCACCTTCAGCATCGCCGCCGTACCGGGCATCAGCTGCGCCGGTCCCATCGCTCCCGCCCAGGAGATGCGGTGCGGGCGGCTCTCCGACTCGACCTCGACCACGGCGCGCATCAACCCCCTGGGAAGCCCGGCGTCGCGCTCTGCCTGGTCGGTCAACGCCCCGAGGTCGGAGTGGCCAGAGAGGAGGCAGCCCGGACGGTGCTGGGCGTAGGCCTTCAGCGCCGCCCACTTCTGCGGCAGGTAGAAAGGTGAGAGCGGAAAGATGACGCTGCTACCGACGAAGGCGACCGTGAGGTTGAGCGCGAGCACCGGGAGACACGCGAGCATGCCCAGTTGCTGCCACCAGGCCAGGTGGCGAAACAGACGGAGCAGCAGGCGCACGAGGAACACCGTAGAGCGTCTAACGCCCCGGGCCACAAAAGGATCCCCGGGGCCTTGCGATTGTGGCGCGCGTCCCCCCGGACGGTTGCGTCGGGGCATCGCCCCCTGTAGACGCCCGCGGATGAAGCCGATGGCGTTCGAGTCGCGTTGGGTGATGGTCACCGGGGCCAGCAGCGGCCTGGGTCAGGAGATGAGCCGGGTGCTGGCGCGCGACCACCGCGCCAACCTTGTGCTCGTCGCCCGCCGCGCCGACCGGCTCAAGCAGTTCGCCGACGAGCTGACACGCGAGCACAAGGTGCAGGTGAAGACGATTCCCGCGGACCTCGCGCGCGAGGACGAGGCGGTGCGCGTCTTCGAGGAAGCCACCCGCGAGCCGCTGTACGCCGCGGTGCTCAACGCCGGCGTCACCCACTTCGGGCACCACGATGAGCTGAGCTGGCCGGCCTTCCGAGACATGCTCTCGCTCAACGTCATCACCACCACCCGGCTCACCACGCTGCTGCTGCCCTACCTCGAGCAGCGCAAGGAAGCGGGCGGCTTGATGCTCGTCTCGAGCATGTCGGGGATGACGCCCCTGCCGTATCAGGCGGCTTATTCGGCGACCAAGGCGTACCTGGTGAACCTCGGCGGCGCGCTCCACCTCGAGATGCTCCCCCGCGGCGTCAGCGTCACCACCTTCGCGCCCGGTGGCATCGCCACCGAGATGACCGCTGGCGAGCGGTTCAACTCCCTTCGCGGCTGGTTGATGCCCGCCGGCAAGTGCGCCCAGCTCGGGGTGCGGGCGCTGCAGCAGCGCGAGTACCTCTCGGTGCCCGGCTTCGTCTACTCGGTGGGCGCGTACCTGCAGCGGCTGATGCCGCAGAAGTTCTTCATGAAGCAGGTGGCCGCGCGGTACCGCAAGTCGCTGGCGGAGAACGCGGCGACCGAAGCCGCGCGCAACGCCGCTGCTCCGGCCAAGCCCGGGCAGTAGGGCTCAAGGCACGGGCGGCAGCGGCTTACCGTCGCGCGTGCGCGGAACCTGCGCCAGGGCCGCGCGCACCAGTGGGGAGAGGTCCTCCGACAGCCCGGTCGCGGGGTGGAGGTCGATCGCCGCGGCGAACTCCTGCAGGCCCGGGTAGTGGTCCGCGTGAGACCGGCTCACCGCCTTCGCCAACAAGCGGTCGAGCGGCGCGAGCGCGCCATCGACGCTGGCGAGGGTCAGTGCGTCGACCTGAGGTGGAAGCAGCAGCGAAGCGTGGTCGTCCCGGCTCAGCTCGGGGCGCGGGTTGAGCAGCGCGGTCCCGGTGAGCAGCTCGAAGAGCGCGGTCCCCAGCTGCATCACCCGGGCGCCGGGCGCCGACGCGTCGTCAGAGGGGATGCCCAGTGGGTGGAGCTCGGTGAGCGAGGCCGGAAAGCCCGGCAAGAGCCTCACCGCTCCCTGGACGTCGATGAGCACGTCGTCGGCCGAGGGGTTCCACCAGGGCAGCTCGACCGCCGCTCGGGCCACCTGGCAGACGATCCGCAGCGCGCACCGGGGCTCGAACCGGCGCTGCAGTTGTTGAAGCTCCCACAGGCTCACCCCTTCGAAGGGCTCGGACACCGCGCCGCGATCGTGCGTCAGCCACGGCTCGGCGAGGAGATCGACCTGCGCCATCCTTTCAATCAACCCCCGCGACCCTTCGATGCTGCGCGCTATCAGGTCGATGTCGGTGGTGCCGCTGCGGACGAACCGCAAGATTCCCGGGCTCTGGAGTCGAAGCGCGAGCGCGACGTCTTCGGAGAATTGCCGCGCGCCGGCGCCGTCGGTCGGGCCGATCGCCACCAACACCGGGGTGCCGTTCGCCAGCGCCCGGAACAGCGCGAACCGCTCGGTGAGCATCCGCGGAACGAAGCCGCGTGGATCCAGCCCCAGCATCCGCAGCCACCGGTCCCACGGAGCGCTCGGCGGAAGGGGGCGCGCGGACGGCACCACCTCGACCGGCGCTGGGCTTGCTCCGGCCTCGGAAGGAAGCGGGCGCGAAGCTTCAGGTGGCTCCCGGCCGGCCGGGACGGCCCACGGGTAGGGCTG
>JAYVRT010000394.1:0-1920 GCA_043776025.1 Archangiaceae bacterium
TTCTCGAGCAGCAGCGCTTCCTTCTCGCTGCCGACGACCACCGTCTCGATGTCTTCCAGCCAATGGTCGAGGGTAGCGACGAAGGCCCGGCTGTCGGACGACGCGCGGGAGAAGTACGAGCGCACGCGGCTCTTCAGGTTCACCGCCTTGCCGACGTAGATCACCCGGCCGGCGTCGTCCTTCATCAGGTAGACGCCGGGGCTCGACGGAAGGTTGGCGAGCTTCTGCTCGAGCGCAGGCGTCACGGCTGCTAGCGCTTCCGCCGGTATTTCCGCGGCTGCGTCCGCTTCCCCATCGGCCGTTGCTGCGTCTGCTCCTCCGCGCCGGCGAGCGCCATCCGCGAGGCGGGCTTGAGCCCGAGGTCCATGTCCCGCAGCAGCAGCAGGCGATCGCGTTCCTGCGCCGCCTTCTCGAACTCGAGGTCGTCGGCGAGCTTCACCATCTTCAGCTCGGTCTGTTTGATCAGCTTGAGCAGCTGCGGCTTCTCGATCAGATCCGCGCCCGGCTCGGCGGCCATCGGCAGCGCCGCTGGGTCGCCGTCGTAGAGGTACGCCGACAGGTCGCTGATGTTCTTCTTGATCGAGACGGGAGTGATCGCGTGCTCGGTGTTGTAGCGGCGCTGGGCGTCCCGCCGGCGGGTGGTCTCGTCGAGCGCGAGCTTCATCGAGTCGGTGACCTGGTCCGAGTACATGATCACCCGGCCTTTGAGATTCCGCGCCGCGCGCCCGATGGTCTGAATCAGCGAGACGTGGGATCGGAGGAAGCCCTCCTTGTCGGCGTCGAGGATCGCCACCAGCGACACCTCGGGGATGTCGAGCCCCTCGCGCAGCAGGTTGATGCCCACCAGCACGTCGAACACCCCGCGGCGCAGGTCGCGGATGATCGCGGTGCGCTCGATCGCGTCGATGTCGCTGTGGAGGTAGCGCACCTTCACGCCCACGTCGGCGTAGTACTCGGTGAGATCCTCCGCCATCCGCTTGGTGAGCGTGGTGACGAGCACCCGTTCTGAGGCCTTGGCGCGGACGCGAATCTCCTCGAGCAGATCGTCGACCTGGTTGCCGACGGGGCGCACCTCGACCTCGGGGTCGATCAACCCGGTGGGGCGAATAATCTGCTCCACCACCACGCCGCGGGCCTTCGACAGCTCCCACTCCGAGGGGGTGGCGCTGACGTAGACGGCCTGCTTCACCATCTGCTCGAACTCGGTGAACTTCAGCGGCCGGTTGTCCACCGCGCTCGGCAGGCGGAAGCCAAACTCGACCAGGGTCTCCTTGCGCGAGCGGTCGCCACGGAACATCGCGCCGATCTGGGGGATCGTCTGGTGCGACTCGTCGATGAAGACGAGCATGTCGTTGGGGAAATAGTCGAGCAGGCACGGGGGCGCCTCTCCCGGCTGTCGCCCCGAGAGGTGGCGGGAGTAGTTCTCGATGCCGTTGCAGAAGCCAAGCTGCTCCATCAGCTCGAGATCGAACATCGTGCGCTGCTCGAGCCGTTGCGCCTCGACGAGCTTGTTGTTCGCCTTGAGGAAGCCGAGCCGCTCGCGCAGCTCCTCGCGGATGGTGACGATCGCCGACTTTCGCTGCTCTGGCTCGGTGACGTAGTGGCTGCCGGGGAAGATGATCGCCTTCTCGAGCACGCCCAGCTGGATCCCGCGCAGCGGGTCGAACTCGGTGATCTTCTCGACGGTGTCGCCGAAGAACTCGACCCGTATCGCCCGTTCTTCCTCGTAGATCGGGAACACCTCGACGACGTCGCCCCGGACCCGGAAGGTGCCGCGGTGGAAGTCGGCGTCGTTGCGCTGGTACTGGCACTCCACCAACCGCTTGATGAACGTGTCCCGCCCGAGCTCGTCGCCCACCGCGGCGCGCACCGCCATCTCCAGGTACACCCGCGCCGTGCCCAGGCCGTAGATGCAGGAGA
>JAYVRT010000395.1:0-6158 GCA_043776025.1 Archangiaceae bacterium
TCAGAACATCGGCGCGGGGCCGACCTTCGACCAGTGCGGCTTCGCGTTCGGCGCGACCACCTGGCTCTTCAGGTACAGCTCGTTCTTGATCACGTAGACGGTCTGCGACGAACCGAGCATCCGGGGATCGGTGATGTTGTACGACGGGGCCTTCGCCCAGCCGGCCGGCGCGTTCTTCAGCGGCTTGAGGCTGCCGTCCTTGATGTGCGCGTTGACGATGCTCTTGTAGGTGGCCACGAGCTGCTTGTGGGTCGGCATCATGATGCCCATCGGCTTGGTGGCGGTGGCGGCGGCGGCAGTGACTTTGGTCATTTGTGGCTCCGGATTCGTGGGCTGCGAGGTTTGGGTTCCGTGCTGCGATGGACCAGTTATCGATCGAGCCCGCCGACAGTTGCCTACATTGTAGGTTTTGTTTGAATCCCTAACGAAACAGAGTGGTTATGGTAGTTCGACGATTCCAACAAAGGCGGGCGAATTCACTGCCTTGCTCTGGCCGAGGTTCGTCAGAGTGCCTGCGTCGACGTCGATCCGGAAGCTGACGATGGTGCCCGAGGTCTGGTTCGCCGCGAGCAGCACCGTGCCGGCGGGATCGACGGCGAAGTTTCGCGGCATCGTGCCCCCCGTCTTGGTGTGCCCGATCAGCGTCAACAGCCCGGTCGTCTGATTCACCGAGAAGGTGACGATCGAGTCGTCGCCGCGGTTGCTGCCGAAGACGAAGCGCCCGTTGGGGTGGACGAACACCTCGGCGCAGGTGTTGTTGCCGGTGAAGCCCGCCGGGAGCGTCGAGACCGTCTGGAGGCCGCTGAGCCGCCCGGTCGCCGCGTCGAACGCCAACGCCTGCAGCGTGCTGTTCGTCTCGTTGATCAGATAAGCGAACTTGCCGTCGGGATGCAGCGCGAGGTGCCGCGGCCCGGCCCCCCCGTCGGTGCCGAAGAACGGCGTCGCGTTCGCGCTCAACGTCCCCGCGTCGGCGTTGAAGAGGTACTGCACCACCCGATTGACCCCGAGGCAGGGGACGAAGACGTAGCGGTTGCTCGGGTCGGTCTGGATCTGGTGGGCGTTCATCCCCGCCGCCTTGGTGTCGGTCGCCACGCCAAGACCGCCGTCCACGCCCACCGGGAGCACCGCCACCGTGCCGCCGCCGTAGTTGGCCGCGAAGACCCAGCGGCCGGTCTGATCCACCGAGACGTGCGCCGGCCCCGAGCCCTGCGAGCTCTGGCGGTTGATCGGCTGGAGCAGCCCGGTGCCGCGGTTGATCTCGAAGGCCGCGATGAAGCTGCTGCCGGGGGCGCCGCCCTCGTTGACCGCGTAGAGAAAGCGCTTGCCGGGATCGATCGCGAGGAAGGAAGGGTTCGCTCCGCCGTCGACCGCGCCCTGAGTCGTCAGCGCGCCCGTGCCGCGATCCAGCTTGTAGACGGTGATCGCGCCATTGCCGCTGCCGACGTAGACGAACGGGACGCCGGGAACGCCCGCGTCCTGGGTGCCTCCGCCCACGCCCCCCGCTGCGCCCCCGCCTCCACCGCCGGCCGTGCCACCGCCTCCGCTCCCACCGGCGGCGCCGCCTCCCCCGCTTCCGCCAGCGACTCCGCCGCCCCCGGTTCCTCCAGATCCACCCGACCCGCCGCCGCTTCCGCCCGCGACGCCTCCTCCGGCCCTGCCCGCGCTTCCCCCGCCGGCGCCGCCGCCCGTGCCTTCAGCGCCGCCGCTGCACGCCGAGAACACCACCGCCGCCGCGAGGATCGTGATCAGCTTCCTCATCGGTCAGCGCCCCTGCGCGATGCGGCGGACGACCACGCCCGCGATGTTCATCCCGAAGACCGAGGTGACGAAGGCGACGCTGCCATCGATCTGGCTGCGATGTTCGCAAGAGTGAAACTCGTTCTCCCCATGCGGGCAGACGCACATGAAGCCTTCCGTCTCCGAGTCGTAGGCGAGCGCGGTCGGCTCGCGGCGCGGCTCGATCGAATACACCGCGGTGATCCCCGTCGGTCGGTTGGTGTCGATCTCGTACTTGCGCCGAAGCAGCTTACGGATGTCCTTGGCGAACGGGTCCATGTGCGTCTCGCAGAGATCCTCGACCCGGATCACCGTCGGGTCGAGCCGGCCCGCGGCGCCCATCGAGCTGACCACCTTGATCCCCCGCTGCACGCACTCGTTGAGCAGGTGCAGCTTCGCCTTCACGTTGTCGATCGCGTCGACGACGAAGTCCCAGCGCCCGTCGAGGAGCTGGTCGCTCACCTCGGCCCGGTAGAACTCCTTGATCCCGTCGACCGAGATCTCGGGGTTGATCTGCTTGCAACGCTGGGCGAGCAGCTCGGCCTTCGATTTTCCCACCGTGCTCACCGTCGCGTGGAGCTGGCGGTTGATGTTGGTGACGCAGACGACGTCGAAGTCCACCAGCGTCAGGTGGCCGATGCCGCTGCGCACGAGGCCCTCGACCGCGTAGCTGCCGACCCCGCCGAGCCCGAAGACGATCACCCGGGCCTTGGCGAGCCGCTCCATTCCCTGATCGCCGAGCAGGCGACCCGAGCGATCGAAGCGGCGGTGCAGCTTGAACGGGCGCGGCGCGAGCGGGGTCGGGACTTCGGGCGAGATCGTGGCGGCGCACATGGGTGGGGTCCTACCTGAAACCGCGCCGGGGACGAAACCCGTCTCAGCTGGCAGCGGGGGTGCGAAAGAAACGGCGCGAGTTCTCGACCGTCGCCGCCCGCACCGTCTCGAGGCTCTCGCCCCGGGCCTTGGCCATCGCCGCGACGATCAGCGGCAGGTACGCCGGCTCTGAGCGTGCGCCCCGGTGGGGATGCGGCGCCTGGTCCGGCGCGTCCGTCTCCACCATCAGCCGATCGAGCGGCACCGCGCCGAGCGCCTCGAGTGGCTTGCGCGCCTCTTCGAACGTCACGGGTCCTGCGAACGAGAAGTGGCAGCCGTGCTTGACGTACTTCCCCGTCAGCTCTCGCGGCCCGCTGTAGCTGTGCATCAGCAGCCCCGCCGGGGGAATCGGCTCGGTCTTCAGCAGCTGCAGCAACACCGGGTGCGCCCGAAGGCAGTGCACCAGCAGCGGCAGGCCGTGCTTCCGGGCGAGCGCGAAGTGGGCCTTGAGCACCGTCACCTGGCGCTCCATCGGGGCCTTCTCGGTGCTCGGCCCGTCGAGCCCGCACTCTCCGACAGCGATCGCGCGCTTGCGGGCCAGCAGGGTGTCGAGCAGCGCCAGGTGCTTCTCGTCGTCCGCGGGCGACAGCTCGGGGAGGATCTGCGGGTGGATCCCGAGGCCGACCTGGACCCGGCTGTCCCGCTCGGGCCACTCGAGCAGCGCCTCCCACGAGGAGGGCCCGATCGCAGGGACGATGATCCCCGTCAGCCCCGCGCCCCACGCGCGCGCGAGCACTTCGGTGCGATCCGCGTCGAAGCGCGCGACGTCGAGGTGACAGTGGGTGTCGATCACGACCAGTTCGGCAGAATGCCTTCCGCGGCGGCCTTCTTCATCAGCCGCTGATGCTCCGTCTCGTCGACGGTCTTCGCCTCTTCAATCAGCATCACCGGGATGTCGTCCACCACCGCGTAGCGCCGCTTCAGCCGCGGGTTGTAGAGCGTCTGGTCGGCGGCGAAGTAGAGCAGCGCCCCGTGGTCTTCGGGGCACGCCAGGATCTCGAGCAGCTTCGAATCGATCGCCATCGGGCCAGCGGCTTACCTTGGCCCGCGGCCGTGCTCAAGAACCACCGCGATCGAGGGTCGACTCCCCTCCGCCAGGGGGTTAAACCCCGCGCGCGCAATGCGTCTGCCCGTTCTCCTCGCCCTCGTCCTCAGCGCGCCTGCCCTCGCCCAGTACGAGGGCGGCCGGCGCACCGAAATCGACGGCGGCGTCCACGTGCCGGTGCTCACCCGCGCCCCCGAGCTGAAGGACTTCGTCCAGGCCGACTACCCGCCCGAGGCGGAGGCCCAGGGCCTGGGCGCGAGCGTCCGCCTGCGGGTGACGATCGCCGCCGACGGCACGGTGAGCGACGCGGCGGTCGCCGAGGCGGTGGGGCACGGCTTCGACGAGGCGGCGCTGGCGGCGGTGCGCTACTTCACCTTCAGCCCCGCCGAGGTCGACGGCGTTCCGTCGTCGGTGCAGATCGAATACGTCTACCACTTCAGCCTCAAGGTCCCCGACGCGCCCCTGCGCGAGCCCGACGCGGGCCCGCCGGCGGTGCCGAAGGCGCACCTCAAGGGCAGGCTCGTCTCCCGCGGCAGCCGCACCCGCATCTCGGGCGCGATCGTCCTGTGCACCAACCCGGAAGCCGGGGGAAACGAGGCCGTGTCCGATTCCGAGGGGCTGTTCGATCTCGAGCTCAACGCCGGCGACTGCAAGGTCAAGGTGGTCGCCAACGAGTACAAGCCCTTCGAGACCACCGAGGTCCTCGCATCGTCGGAGACCACCGAGGTCGTCTACTACGCGATGCCGAAGGTCATCGGCTACGAGACGGTCGTCCGCGGCGAGCGCGAGAAGAAAGAGGTGGTCCGCCGCAGCCTCGATCGCGCCGAGCTGCAGAAGATCCCGGGCACCTTCGGCGACCCGGTGCGCGTGGTGCAGAACTTCCCCGGGGTGGCGCGGGCGCCATTCCTTTCCGGCCAGCTGATCGTCCGCGGCGCGAGCCCGAGCCAGACGCTGACCTTCCTCGACGGGGTGGAGATCCCGATCCTCTACCACCTGGGCGGCGGGCCCTCGGTGATCAACGGGGAGTTCCTCGACAAGATCGACTTCTTTCCCGGCGGCTTCGGCGCCCACTACGGGCGCGCGGTCGGCGGCATCGTCGACGTCGCCACCCGGCGCGGGGCTTCGGACACGTACCACGGGGTGGTGAAGATCGACATCGAGGACACCTCGCTCTTCTTCGAGGCGCCGATCACTGACGGGATCTCGGTCGCTGGCGCGATTCGCCGCAGCTACATCGACGCGCTGCTGCCCCTGGTGCTGCCCAAGGACCCCGAAGGCGGCTCGCTGGTGATCCTCCCGGTGTACCTGGACTACCAGGCGCGGATCGACTTCGGGAAGAAGGGCGGGGTCAACACCGGCTACCTGATGGCCTTCGGCTCCGATGACGTGCTCACCCTCGTCGCCACCGGCGGCGGGCGGAACCAGGACGTGCACGTGGACGTCCACACCCTGTTCCACCGGCTCGTCGGCAACTGGACCTGGCACAAGGGAAACACCACCCTGAAGGTGACGCCCTATCTCGGCTACGACCTCGGCGCCTTCAGCTTCGGCGCCGCGAAGATCCGCGCCGACGAGTACGAGCTCGGGCTGCGGGAGGACCTGTCGGTCGACGTCAATGATCACTTCACCCTCCGCACCGGCGTCGACCTGTTGCAGGACCACGTCACCGGCTCGGCCGACATCCCCAACATCGGAGGGGTCAACTACGCCCCGTTCCCCGGCTCGGACCCGAAGATCGACAGCCAGCACATCTCGCGCCAGTTCGACGCCTTCGACGGCGCCGTCTTCCTCGAGGCGGACCTGAAGTTCGGCCCCTTCAGCGTCACCCCGGGCCTGCGCGCCAGCCACGACTACCTCTCGCGCGGAGAGATCCGCCATGCCTTCGACCCCCGCATCTACGCGAAGTTCGAGCCCTGGTCCGGCACCGCGATCAAGGGCTCGGCGGGCCTGTACTCCCAGCCGCCCGACGCGACGAACATGGAGCCGCCGCCGTTCGGTACCCCGAGCCTGAAGCACGAGAAGGCCTTTCAATCGTCGCTCGGCGTCTTCCAGAAGATCACCGACAACATCAACGTCGACGTCACCGGCTTCTACAACCGCCGCTTCAACAACGTCGTCTCGCCCGGCCCGACGACGCTCAACGCCGACGGCACCCTCACCACCCAGCGCTTCTCGAACAACGGGCTGGGCCGCGCCTTTGGCCTCGAGGTGATGCTCCGCCACGAGGTGACGAAGAACTTCTTCGGTTGGGTCGCCTACACCTTGAGCCGCACCGAGGAACGCACCGCCGGCAGCGACAGGGGCTACGTCCTCGGCAGCTACGATGAGACGCACATCCTCACCGTCGTCGGCAGCTACCGGCTGCCCTTCGGCTTCGAACTCGGCGCCCGGTTCCGCTACGTCACTGGGCGGCCGAAGAGCCTGCTGCAGCACACGGCCGATCTCTTCCGCGCCGACGCCAACG
>JAYVRT010000396.1:0-6156 GCA_043776025.1 Archangiaceae bacterium
GTCGCGCGGCGGATGCGGCGCGCCGGGGTCAAGAGCCGGGTGGTGCAGTTGACGATCAAATACTCGGACTTCACCTCGATCAGCCGACAGCTGACGCTCAAGGCGCCGACCGACGACGGTCAGACGCTCTACCGCGAGGCCACCGGGCTGCTGGCGAAGGTGGATCTGCGCCGGAAGATCCGGCTGTGTGGTGTGAGCGCCCAGGGCTTTGGCGGGGCGGACGAGCAGCTGGGGCTGTTCGCGCCCGTGGGGCCGTCGAAGGCGGACAAGCTGAACGCCGCGCTCGACAAGATCGCGACGAAGTTCGGCGGAGGGGTGATCGTCCCCGCCGACCTCAAAGACTCGGCCCCGGACGACGAGCGCGATGAGTTCCGCCGGCAGATGGGCGCCGCCCGCGGAGACGTCAAGCCTCCGCGGGAGTGACCGCGGCGGGGTTAGTGCCGGAACTGGAACACGCGCGTCGGGATTGGCTCTTCGGCCTCGAAGCCGTCGGTGTCGCCCGGGCGCAGCTCGAGGTCCGAGTTGCCCCCGTCGGAGCGGACCGTGGTGCCCCCGCCTTCGCGCGGGATCCGATGCACCAGCAGTTGGGCTTTGGAGCGGAGGCGGACGAAGTCCTCGGTCGGGGGGGAGATGATCATCCAGGCGGCTCCGGTGACGAGCGCCACCCCCGCGAACGGGAGGAAGTAGAAGAACGCACCGCTGAAGACGAGGCCGACCGCGATCGCGGTGAGCGGTAACGCCCCCATCACCAGGACCTGGGCGATCAGCTTTCCGACCTGGAGCTCCCGGCGAACCGACTTTTCGACGCCGCCGACCTCGACCGAGACCACCAGCCGGTAATCGGGGAGCACCGTCGGCAGACACAGCGGCGTCACCGCCTCGCTGCTCGGCGACAGCGCCCCCACCGCACCGGTCGGAGTGCAGGGCACCCCCGCGAGGATCTTCACGCCCTGCTGGCTGGCTCGTGCCTCGATCGCGGTGCGGACGAACGCGAGCATGTCGGTGTTGGTCTGGGGGAAGAGCCCGTTGACCTCGACGACGGCGGTCTTGCCGGCGAGCGCGCTGAAGTCCTGCTTGAGCACCGCGGTCTCGACCACCTTCGCCATCTGGCCCTGCATCACCGTGGAGCGGAAGGTGCTCGGCTCACGATCCATCTGCACCTGGGTGCGGGTGGCGGTGCAGCCGGTGACCAGCAGGCAGATGGTGCCGAGGAGTACCGTCGAACGGAGGAGCATCGTCGGCGGCCCTTACTTCTTCTTCGGCGCGTCCTTCACTTCGATCGCCGTCGCCGTCATCGTGTAGTCGACCTTCACCTTCTGACCGACCGCGACCTCAGTGGCGACCGCGCCCTTGGCGATCTCGAACTTCTCCTTGCCCTTGGTGACGACGATCACGTCGTCCTTCACCTCGGTGACGTCGCCGGTCACCTGGTAGGACTTCGGAGCCGCGAACGCGGTGGACGAGAGCAGCGCGAGGGTGATGACGGCGGTGCGGAAAAGGCGGTTCATGGGAGTCCCTTGGGTATGGCGGGCCATCGAGTTGGCCCCGAAGCCTGACGCGTAGCAGGGCTGAAAGGGACACGCAGGCGATTTCGGTGGGCCGGGAAAGGCGAGCGGGGTCCATCGCTCGAGTCGTGCCGTTGAGGCGGGTAGGCCGGGGCTCGGCCGCTCCGCACAGATGTGCCGTCCTCGTTCTGGAATCGGCGCGCTCCGGAGGGGTGATCGTTGGAAGGAGCGAGGCGCGCACCTCTGGGCGATCACCCCGGCTGACCGCCTGAACCTGCTGCGCCTCGGCGGCTGGCGCTAATCCCCTGCCCCGGCCCGCGCCCGCACCGTCGTCACCACCTGCGCGTCGGCCGCGGGCGAGAACAACTCGACGATCGTCCGCCGGTAGCGCACCGCGCACAGCAGGCACAGAAGGGTCGCCGCGAGGCCGATGCTCGAGTTCTGCCAGCTGGCCAGCTCCCAGCCCCAGCTGAACCCGAGCGCCCGGCCGTCGAACGGCTCGAAGTAGAAGATCGGCCAGGCGACCCCGCTGCCGAGCAGGTCGCACAGCAGGTGCAAATGAAACGCGAGGAACGCCAGGCCGAGCACCTTGAGGCGCTCCCGGGCGAAGGCGGTGAGCGCGAGCGTGGTGGCGATCGCCGCGATGAAGCCGTGGGTGAGCAGGTGGTGCCAGCGGGCGTAGGCGTCCTCTCCCGCGAAGATCGTCAGCCCGTCGACGTCGGGCAGCAGCCCGGCTGCGGTCACCAGCGCGCGGTCGCGGCGCGTGCCGAGCCCTTGCGCGGTGAGCCAGCTGAGCTCACAGTGGATCAGCGGATTCAGGCGGGCTGCGCCGCGGGCGGAACGGAACCCCCGGGGGCCTCACCGGCGCCGCGGCGCTTGCGACGGCGGCGGCGCTTCTTGCCCGGCACCTGGGGGGCATCGGCCGAGGGGTTGGGCGCCGCGCCCGACTTCCACTGCTCGAGCTCCTCGCGGAACTCGTCGGTCGCCTCGACCCAGACTTCGAACACCTTGAGCGCTTCGTTGAACAGCGGGTGGCGCCGAAAGCTCATCAGCCCGCCGCGACGGCGGCGCTGACCCGATAGGGTCCGCTGGGCGATGAGGATCATCCGACAGCGCTCGGCGATGCGGCGGGGCAGCCGGGCGGTGCGCACCAACTCCTGCAGCAACAGCTCGATCGCCTGGGCGACGCTCGGCCGGCCGTCCTGCGCGGCGTCGGCAGCCTCGGGCTCGTCGAGCGCGACCGGCAGCAGCAGGGCGGCGAGGAGCATCGAGTCGTCGAACGGAGCGCCCGAGACCACCAGCGCATCGAGCGCCTCCCCGAAGCCCCAGTAGGCGTCCTGCCCGTCGGGATCCTGACTCTTGAGCCAGGCGTCCAATGGCGGCAAGAGGATCTTCAGCGCGTCGAGCGCCCGCAACAGCTTCAAGCTCGGAGCGGAGACCCCGCCGCGGATCAACCGGAAGGTCTCTTCGAGCAGCCGGGGCGCGGAGCAGCGCGAGAGGTCCTCGACCGCGGCCTCCATCGCCGCGTAGGTGCGCGACTCGATGTCGAACTGGAGCTTGCAGGCGAAGCGCACCCCGCGGAGCAGCCGCACCGGGTCCTCGCGGATGCGGACCTCGGGATCGCCGATGGTGCGGATCTCCCGCCGGGCGAGGTCGCGAAGGCCCCGCACGTGGTCGATGACCTTGCCCACGCCCGGGTCGTAGAAGAGCCCGTTGACGGTGAAGTCGCGGCGGCGCGCATCCTCGATCGCGGTGCCGAAGACGTTGTCCTCGTCGATGAAGTGGTCCTTCTGGGGCTTCTCCGGCTCGGCCACGATCTCGGCCATCGGGGCGGGGGTGAACTCGAGCAGCGCCTGCGCGTCGGCCTCGAGCGTCGCGTCAATCGCGCCGGCCTGGGGACTGTCGATCGTCGAGGCGAGCACCGCCTCGCGCGCCACTTCGGCGGAGCCTTCGAGGTCGGCGGCGGCCATCTCCGCGGTGCCGGCAGAACGGACCTCTCCTTCGGCGGCCTCCGACGGCTGGGGCGGCTCTTCGACCGCGGTCGGGCTGGCGCGGAAGGTGGAGACCTCGAGGATCTTCCCTCCCTTGAAGTAGACGTGGGCGAGACGGAACCGGCGGCCGATCAGCCGGCTGTTGCGGAACAGATCGCGCACCTGGTTCGGCGTCGCGCTGGTGGCGATGTCGAAGTCCTTCGGCGAGCGGTTGACGAGCAGGTCGCGGACGCAGCCGCCGACGAGGTACGCCTCGTAGCCGTGCTGGCGAAGGCGCAACACCACCCGCACCGCGTCGGCGTCGAGGCGGGCGGGATCGATCTGGGGGCCGGAGTCGGCCAGCGGCAGGGAAGGTTCGACCGCGGCGACGGGCGCGGTCACCGGCGCGGGGCCGGCATCATCAGGGGCATCAGGCACCGCCGACGTATACCGAAAACCGCGCGCGCGTGCTCAGCGCTTCTTCCCTTTGTTCCGGGGGTTCGCCTCGTCGATCAGCGACAGGTAGTCGATGTCGCGGACCGGGGCGGGCGCCGGGGTCGCTCCGAGGGCGGCGATCCGCTTGGTGAAGGCGGCGAGGATGTCGGGCACCGGGCGCACCGAGTTGAACAGCGCCTGCGGCCCGGAGAGCACCTCGGTGAGCGCGGTCGCCACCTGCGCCATCGGCAGCCCGCGCCGCAGCAGATCCTGAAACGAGTTCGACAGCGTCAGCAGGTTGTAACCGGCGGTCTGGATCATCTCGACCGAGACCTTCACCACCTGGGTGGCGGTGAGGTGCCCGTCGGCCATCAACACCAGCGCCGCCTGGAAGTAGTTGAAGATCGGCACCACCCGCGGCCCGTACTTGGAAAAGAACGCGGGCGGGGTCAGGCGATCGAGGTTGATGAAGATCCTCCGCACCGGGTCCGAGACGGGGATCTTCTCCCACTGCCGCATGATGCGGGTGATGTCGTCGGGGTAGACCTCGGAGGCCTCGAGCACCCGGTAGACCACCGGCTCGTTGACCCGCCGCGAGACCATGTCGGCATAGAGCGAGTAGATGAAGGCGTCGGCCTCGGCGTCGTCTCCGAAGAGCACCTCCTCGGCGTCCACCGGGGCGCGGGCGCGGCTCTCGAGCAGCACCGGCAGCTTGTAGCCGACCTGCCCCCGCAGGGCCTTGAAGCGGCCGCGGAGGATGTTGCTGACGTTGTCCTTGAGCACCAGCTCGTCGAACTCGACGCCGTCGAGCTTCAGCTTCTCCGAGAGCACCGCCCGCATCTGGGTCGGGCTGCCGGAGACGATGCACAGCCGCGAGTCGCCGCGCGACTTGAGCTCGCGGATCAACGCCGCCGCCCCGGGCACCGCCTTCTTCTCGGTGGCCTTCTGCAGCGCGGTGCGCACCAGCTGCCGGAGCGAATCGAAGTCGGTCTGGAGGTACGTCTTGTCCAGGTCCCACCGGTAGATGCGCTTGGGCGGCAGGGGGTCGATGCGGTCGATCAGGCTCACGACGCTTTGAGCCCGTCTTGAATCGATCGGGCGAGGTCGTTGCTCACCGCCTTCGCCGCGACCTTCCCCGCGTTCATGATCGCCCGCGCCTTCGACTTCCCGTGGGCCTTGATGAAGATCCGGTCGAACCCGAGGATCGGCGCCCCGCCGTACTGTTCCCAGTCGGTGACCTGCTTGATCCGCTCGAAGCCGCCGGACAGCATCGCCAGGCCGGCGCGCCACAGCAGCTTCTCTTTGTAGGCGTACTTCGCCAGCTCCATCACGGTGTCGTGCACGCCCTCGAGCATCTTGAGGCAGACGTTGCCGACGAAGCCGTCGCAGACGACGACGTCGGCGGTGCCCTTGGGGATGTCCACCCCCTCGACGTTGCCGATGAAGCGCAGGCCCTTCATCTGCTGCAGCCGGGCGTTGGCCTCGACGACCCGGGGCGGGCCCTTCTGCGCCTCGGTGCCGTTGGAGAGCAGCGCCACCGAGGGGTTGGCGTTCCTCGAGATGATCCGCGAGTAGGCCGCGCCCATCACCGCGAAGGCGACGAGATCGTCGGCGCTGGCGTCGACGGTCGCTCCGACGTCGAGGATCAGGGAGAACGGGTCGTCCTTCTCTCCGTGCGACGACTGGGTCGGGTAGACGGTGGCGAGCGCGGCCCGGCGGACCCCGGTGATGAGCTTGAAGTTCTTCGCGCAGGCGAGCACGCAGGCGCCGGTGTTGCCGGCGGAGACCAGCGCCTCGGCGTCGCCCGCAGCGACCAGCCGCGCCGCCACCACCACCGAGCAGTCGAGCTTCTCCGCCAGGGCGGCCGCCGGCTTCTCGTGCATCGAGACGAACTGCGAGGCGTGCTGGACCTGTACCCGTTCAGCGTTGTGCCGGACGTTGGCCAGCGCCGCCTCGATCAGCGACTGGTCGCCGACGAGCAGCGCGTGGATGTGGGGCGTGTCGAGGGTGAGCTGGGCGGCGCCGCGGATGATCTCCTCCGGGCCGTGATCGGACCCCATCACGTCGAAGGCGATCGTCACCGGCCTCG
The DNA here is from genome assembly GCA_043776025.1 of Archangiaceae bacterium. Taxonomy (GTDB): domain Bacteria; phylum Myxococcota; class Myxococcia; order Myxococcales; family Myxococcaceae; genus JAYVRT01. The sequence continues at coordinate 6,000 of JAYVRT010000396.1, forward strand.
TCGGAGGAGGAGCCGCGGGGGGCGCTTGGGGCTTTTTCTCTTTGCGCGCCACTTTACTGCTCACCTCAAGGGTTGCTCGCCGACTCGTTCTTGTCGTCGGCGCCCGGGGTCCCGACGCAGCTCTTGGTGAGCGTGTACTGGTAGGTGCCCAGCTCGT
>JAYVRT010000397.1:0-6153 GCA_043776025.1 Archangiaceae bacterium
GCTTCCGATCATGGATGTCCAGCCGGTTTTCGAGCAGCGGCTGGACCAGCGGCTGTCGCACACCCCCAAGATTACGTCACATTCGTGTAACGAGCGAGCGGACGCCGCGGTGAATCGGACTTGGCCCCACCCTTTGTGGGGACTAAGGGTCGCGGCCATGCCGGATTGGCTCAGCAAGCTCCTTCCGATCGCCCTGTTGTTGATCGCGATCGCCGTGGTGACGACGCGGCTGCCGAAGGTCGCCCTGGGTCACTCCGAGGCGTTCAAGCGCCGCCGGTTCTTCAACTGGTTTCCGCTGGGGTTGACCTACGCCTTCCTCTACTTCGGCCGCTACAACCTGTCTGCGAACGCCTCGGGGCTCGACAAGCTTGGACTGTTGACCAAGGAAGAGTTCGGCTCGATCGACGGCTGGGCGTCGGCGGTCTACGGGATCGCCTTTCTCCTCAACGGCCCGCTGGCGGACATCTGGGGAGGGCGCGCGACGCTCCTCCTCTCGGCGGGCGGCTCGGCGTTGATGAACCTGCTGCTGGGGTTGCTGCTGGCCCGGGCGCAGGACGGGTCGATCGACCATGCCCAGATGGTCACGTGGATGACGGTGCTCTCCTGCGCCAACATGTACTTCCAGAGCTTCGGCGCGGTCTCGATCGTGAAAGTGAACGCGCCGTGGTTCCACGTGAAGGAGCGGGGCATGCTGGGAGGGGTCTTCGGGATCCTGATCTCGCTGGGCCTCTACTTCGCGTATGACTGGACGCGGCTGATCTTCAAGTCGGCCGGCCCGACCTGGGCGTTCTACGTGCCGGCGATGGTGCTCTGCGCGTTCGCGATCTTCGACTTCTTCGTCATCCGCGACACCCCGTCGGCGGCGGGCCACCCGGACTTCGACACCCAGGATGCGAGCAGCGGCGCCGAGGGGATGCCGCTGTGGGAGATCGCCAAGCGCATCTTCCGCCAGAGGGTGATCTGGATCATCGTCGCGATCGAGTTCTGCAGCGGGTTCCTGCGCAACGCGGTGATGAAGTGGTACCTGATCTACGCGGACAAGATCGGAGAGAGCAAGGCGTTCATCTCGGCGAACTGGGGCGTGGTGCTCTGCGTGGCGGGCATCCTCGGCGGCGTCTTCGCAGGGCTGATCTCCGACCGGGTCTTCGACTCACGGCGGGGGCCGGTGGCCTCGGTGCTCTACGGGGGGATCACGATCGGAGCGATCGTCACGCTCTTCGCCCTGGGCAGTCCGGTGGCCGGGTGGGCGGTGGTCGGGATGTCGCTGTGCGTGATCGGGGTCCACGGCATGCTGTCTGGCACCGCGTCGGCGGACTTCGGGGGGCGCAAGGGCGCCGGGATCGCGACCGGGATCATCGACGGCTTCGTCTACTTCGGCTCGGCCACCCAGTCCTTCATCTACGCGGCGCTCACCCCGAAGGGCGAGCTCGCGAAGGAGGCGGCCAACTGGAGAAACTGGCCGCTGGCGATGCTGCCGGTGGCAGTGGTCGGCCTGGTGCTCGCGACCCGGGTGTGGAACGCGAAGCCGAAGTCCGCAGCCGGAGCCACCCAGGCTGGGGCCCCCGCGGTCCAGCGCACGGCAGCCTGAGCCGCGGCCGCCTTGCGCCCTTCCCTGCTCCTCGTCGCCCTCGCCGGCTGCGCCCACGCGTCGGTGCGGGGGCAGGTCGCCCAGGGCACGCCCGACGAGGTGAACATCGTCCTCGCCCGCGAGCGCTCCGCGAATCCCGGCTTCACCTGGCACGCCTGGTCGAAGGAGACCTTCGCGCTCGCGAAGGCCGAACACCGGCTGCTGCTGGTCGACGGCGCGGCCGAGTGGTGCCACTGGTGCCACGTGATGGACGAGACGACCTACCGCGACCCCGAGGTCGCCCGGTTGATCACCGAGCGCTTCATCGCGGTGCGGGTCGACATCGACGAGCGGCCCGATCTGGCCGAGCGCTACGGCGACTGGGGCTGGCCGGCGACGATCCTGCTGTCGCCCGACGCCGAGGAGCTGGGGAAGTTTCGGGGCTACATTCCGGCGGAGAAGCTCACGGAGATCCTCTCGACCCTCGACCCGCGGAAGCTCGCGGACGCGCCTGCCCCCGCGCCGGGCCGCCCGATCGAGGAGCTCCCCGCCGCGGTGAAGCACGCGCGCGAACGGCTGGAGTTCTTCTGGGACGCCGAGGAAGGCGGCTGGGGCCTGCGGCGCAAGGTGCCGATCGGGCTCAACGTCGTCTGGGAGCTGACCCATGGCGAGACGAAGCGTGGCCTGTTCACCCTGCAGAAGCAGCGGGCGTTGATCGACCCGGTCTGGGGCGGCATCTACCAGTACTCCGCCGCCGAGGATTGGAACCAGCCGCACTTCGAGAAGCTGCTGAGCTACCAGGCGCCCAACCTCGAAGCCTTCGCGCTCGGGTACGCCGCGAGCCACGATCAACGGATGCTCGACGATGCCCGGCTGATCTACCGCTACCTGCTCGACTTCCTCTGCGCACCCGACGGCACGTTCTACGTGAACCAGGACGCGGATCTGAATGCCCACGACCGTCGCCGCCCCTTCGTCGACGGCCACGTCTTCTACGCGGCAGACGAACCGAAGCGACGGGCGATGGGGATCCCGTGGGTCGACACCCACGTCTACGCGCGGGAGAACGGCCTGGCGATCAGCGCGTTGCTGGCGTTCTGGGAGTCAGGCCAGGAGCCGGCGGCGCTGAAGGCGGCAGTGCGCGCGGCCGAGGTGCTGGCCCACAGCCACGTGCTCTCCGACGGAAGCGTCAAGCACGAGGCGGCCAGCACCGGGCCGTACTTCCTGCCGGACGCCGCGGCGTTGGGAGTCGCCTTCGCCCGCCTCGGCGCTGCGACCCGCGATCCGAAGTGGACCGCGCTCGCGCACAGCGTCGCCGCGCGCATGATCGCCCAGTTTGGCGGCGGGTCCCCCGGAGCGCTGTTCGATCAGACGATCGACCCCGACGCGCAGGGCGTATTCCTCCGCCGCCTCTCGTCCTTCGCGCCCAACGTCACCGCCGCGACGCTGCTCACCGAGGTGGGCGACAAGGCCGGGGCGCGCGCGATCCTCGCCGCGATCGGATCCGATGCGCGGATTGACGCCGAGATGGCCTGGGTCGGAGAGTTCCTGCTCGCCGCCGAGGCACCCTAACCCCACCGCTCCACCGCTCGGTTGAGTTGGTCGCGGATCGCGACGGAGCTCGGCCAGATCCCGCGAAGAGAGGAGGGCGCGGGCCCGTCGTCCCCGCAACCGACGAACGACAAACGGACCGGGCCGAGGGGCAAGCGAGGCGCGGTCGACTCAACCGAGCGGTGGGGTTCGGAACTACCGGGGCGGGTAGAGGTAATCCTGCAGCGGCCGCACGCCCAGCGGTCCCTTCGCCAGCGCCTCGAGCGCTTCCACCGCCATTCGCGCCGCCTGGACCGTCGTGTAGTACGGCAGCCCGTGCATCAGCGCCTCCCGGCGGATGGAGAAGCTGTCGGAGATCTCCTGGCTGCCGAAGGTGGTGTTGATCACCAGGTTGATCTCTCCGTCGACGATCTTGTCGACGATGTTCGGCCGACCCTCGGTCACCTTGAGCACCGGCTCGGTGGTCACGCCCTTGCCCTTGAGGTACCGGTGCGTCCCACTGGTCGCGACGAGGGTGAAGCCGAGCGCGGTCAGCCGGCGGCCGAGATCCACCAGCGCCGGCTTGTCGTTGTCCTTCACCGAAAGGAACACCCGGCCGCTCTTCGGCAGCTTCACCCCCGAGGCGAGCTGCGCCTTGGCGAACGCCGCGGGGAAGTCATCGGCCAGCCCCATCACCTCGCCGGTGGACTTCATCTCCGGCCCGAGGATCACATCGACGCCGGAGAAGCGGGCAAAGGGGAAGACCGCCTCCTTCACCGCCTTGTGGGCGAACTCCTTCATCTCGGTGTGGCCCTGCTCCGCGAGCGTCTTGCCGACCATGCAGAGCGCCGCGATCTTCGCCAGCGGCACCCCGGTGGCTTTGGAGACGAACGGCACGGTGCGCGACCCGCGCGGGTTCACCTCGAGCACGTAGATCACCTTGCCCTGGATCGCGAACTGCACGTTCATCAGGCCGACGACCTTGAGCTCGCGGGCGAGCAGCACCGCCTGATCCTTCATCCGCTCGATCAGATCCGGCGAGAGCGAGTGCGGCGGCAAGGTGCAGGCCGCGTCGCCGGAATGCACCCCGGCCTCCTGGATGTGCTCGAGCAGACCGCCGATCAACACCGCGCCGGTCGAGTCCGCGACCAGGTCGAGGTCGACCTCGATCGCGTCGCCGAGGAAGCGGTCGACCAGCACCGGGTGCTCGGGTGAGGCATTGACCGCCTCGCGCATGTACCGCTCGAGGCTGCCGGCGTCGTACACCGATTCCATCGCCCGGCCGCCGAGCACGTAGCTGGGCCGCACCATCACCGGGTAGCCGATGCGCTTGGCGATCTTGAACGCCTCGGCCGGCGAGCGGGCGACGCCGTTCTCCGGCTGCTTCAGCCCCAACTTCACGATCACCGCCGCGAACCGTTCGCGATCCTCGGCGCGGTCGATCGCGTCAGGGCTGGTGCCAAGAATCGGCAGCCCCGCCTTCTCCAACGCCACCGAGATCCGCAGCGGCGTCTGGCCGCCGAACTGGACGATCGCTCCGATCGGCTTCTCCCGGTCGGCGATCTCCAGCACGTCCTCGATCGTCAGCGGCTCGAAGTAGAGGCGGTCGGAGGTGTCGTAGTCGGTGGAGACCGTCTCCGGGTTGCAGTTGACCATCACCGTCTCGAAGCCCGCCGCCCGCAGCGCGAAGCTGGCGTGGACGCAGCAGTAGTCGAACTCGATGCCCTGCCCGATCCGGATCGGGCCGGAGCCGAGGATCAGCACCTTCTTCCGGTCGGTGGGCGGCGCCTCGTCCTCGGCGTCCCACGACGAATAGAGGTAAGGCGTGTGGGCCTCGAACTCGGCGGCGCAGGTGTCGACCCGCTTGTAGACCGGCCGCATCTTCCGGGCGTGGCGGTGGGCGCGGACGTCGCCCTCGGAGGCGCCGAGCAGCTGGCCGAGGTAGCGATCAGAGAAGCCAACTTCCTTCGCGCGGCGCAGCTCGGGGTCGGAGATCCCCTTGAGGCCGCCCATCGCGCCGAGGTGATCGGCCTGGAGGACCAGCTCGCGGATGCGGGAAAGGAACCACGGGTCGATCATCGACAGCTGATGCACCTCGGTGACGTTCATCCCCTCGCGAAACGCCTGCGCGACATACCAGGGACGATCGGGGCGCGGCACCCGCAGCGCTTCCTTGAGCGCGATCGCCCGCTCGGCGCCGGGCGGCGGCAGCGCGGGCGTCTCGAACGCCATCTTCCCCGCTTCCATCGACCGCAGCGCCTTGAGGTACGCCTCGGAGAACGAACGCCCGATCGCCATCACCTCACCGACGCTGCGCATCATCGTGCTCAGCGTGGGATCGGCGTGGGGGAACTTCTCGAAGTTGAAGCGGGGAATCTTCACCACCACGTAGTCGATCGTCGGCTCGAACGACGCCGGGGTGTCGCGGGTGATGTCGTTGCGCAGCTCGTCGAGCGTGTAGCCAATCGCCAGCTTCGCCGCGATCTTGGCGATCGGGTAGCCGGTGGCCTTGCTCGCCAGCGCCGAGCTGCGCGAGACGCGGGGGTTCATCTCGATCACCACCACCCGGCCGTCCCGGGGGTTGACGCCGAACTGGATGTTGCTGCCGCCGGTGTCGACGCCGATCTCGCGGATGATCGCCAGGCTCATCTGCCGCAGCCGCTGGTACTCCTTGTCGGTGAGCGTCTGCGCCGGCGCGACGGTGATGCTGTCGCCGGTGTGCACCCCCATCGGGTCGAGGTTCTCGATCGAGCAGATGATCACCACGTTGTCGACGCGATCGCGGACCACCTCGAGCTCGTACTCCTTCCAGCCGAGCACCGACTCCTCGATCAGCACCGTCTTCGACGGGCTCGCCAGCAGCGCGCCCATCACCAGCGTCTGATACTCGGCGCGGTTGTAGGCGATGCCGCCGCCGGTGCCGCCGAGGGTGAAGCTGGGGCGGAGGATGATCGGAAAGCCGATCTCGTCGATCAACGCCTCGGCCTCTTCCCAGCTGTGGGCGTAGCCGCTCTTCGGCAGCGGGACGCCGATCTTCTGCATCGCCTGCTTGAAGA
>JAYVRT010000398.1:0-6153 GCA_043776025.1 Archangiaceae bacterium
GCTCACCTTCGTCAGCTCGGGCCCGAGGAACCAGACCAGCAGCACGCTCGCCTGCGGAATCGGGCGCCAGGACAAGGTTGGCCCGAGCAGCACCTCGACCGAATCGGGGTTGAAGCGGCGGGTGCGGGTGTCCACCAGCTCGACCCGCGCCTCGGCGCCGAGCGAGAACTTCGACTCGAGCAAGGCGTACGAGAGCCCGGCGGTGAAGCCGTACTCCTGGGCCTGCAGCGTGCCCCACAGCTCGCGCTCCCAGAAGAGGTTGAAGCCCCAGTAGAGCCGCGAGGAGAGCTCGCCTCCGAGCAACAGCTTCAGCTCGGCCTTCATCGGCCCGGACGTCTGGCGAATCCACTCCAGATAGAGCGTCGGGTTTCCCGGAAGCGCGCCCCAGTCGGCGAAGGCCCAGCGAAGCTCGAGCCGCTCGCTCTCGAGGTACATCGGGCTGGCGCCGTCGACCTCGGTGCGGACATAGAGGTCGAGCTGGAGGTGGTGGCCCAGCCCAAAGGCCACCTCGTAGAGCGTGCGCAGCCGGTTGTCGCCGCCGATGGGTGTCTTGTTCTCGAGCCAGACCTCGAACGACGCCTGGCCGGGCGGCGCGACGTAGATGCGGGTTCCGGGAAAGCGACGGCGCTCGGTCCATTTCGGTTGCTGGTACTCCCCTTCGCGGACCGCTTCGTCCCAGCCGCGCGGCGCTTCGACCGTCGTGTGAAGAGCCGGGGTCTCCACGGGCGTTTCAGCCTGCTGCGCCGCCGCGTCTCCGGTGCCGACGACCGGCTCGCCGGCGAGCGCCGCCGCGCTGACCCCGAGGACCAGAAGGACGACGAGGCGCATCGGCGCGTCTTATCAGCGGCGGCCCGTTTTCAGGGCGCGGCGATTGACGTCACCGAGACCTCGGGCAACGACTGGGTGCTGTTCCAGCCGCACGTCACGTTCGCCACGTTCCCCGTCAGCTGGTACTCGATCTTCGCCTGCGTCTTCCCCGCCGCGACCGCGAACGCCGCCACCCTCGGCACCGAAGCGGCCGAGGGCGCGAGCTGGGTCGTGCCCAGGGTGATGACATAGGAGCAACCGTCATACGGCAGCCCGTTCTCCACCGAGACCTCCGCGGTGAGCCCGGCAGCCCAGATCGAGAGGACCTCGATTTCGGGGAGGGTGCGGTGCGCGCCCCAACCACAGTCGACGGTCGCCGTCGCGCCCGTCTCGCGGAAGGTGATCTTCACCGGGTTGGAGCCAACCTTCGGCGCGAGGGCCGCGACCTTGGTCACTGAGGTGGCGCCGGGAGCGAACTCTTTGGTGCCCACCCGAACCGGGTACGAGCAGGCGTCGTAGGGGATTCCGTTTTCGATCACCGCGTCCACGGTCTGGGTGGCCGGCGCGGCGGGGAGGGAGGTGAGGGGCACCGGGTTGGAGTTGGAGCTCTCCTCCTGAACCCACCGGCCGCAGGAGCTGCCAAGGACGACGAGAGAGAGGATGAGCGTGGCTCGCATGGTCGATGCCTACGCAATCCCCTGGCCAGTGACTGGGCAGGTGGTTTCCACCGGTTACGCGCGAAGCATTGTGAAAACGCGCGGACCGCTACCGGAAAACTGAGGGCCCGAACGCCCGGTGGGCCTTCTGCAGCAACCGTCGCAGCGGTGCTTCGTCGGCTCGGACGAGCGCCTCGTCCCAGCCAAGCCACTGCGCCCCGTGCGACTCGTGGGGGTCATGGCGCAGCGCCTCGGGGTTCTGCGCGACCACCAGGAATCGCACGTCGAGGTGGCGGTGCTCCGGCTCGGTCTTCCGCGCGGGAATCACGTGGACGTCGACGTCCAGCGGTGCCGGGCCGCGCAGTGACACGTCGAGCCCGGTTTCCTCGCGCGCCTCGCGCAGCGCGGTCTGGGCGAGCTCGCCGCCGTCGGCGGGGTCGGCGTGACCGCCGGGCTGCAGCCAGCGGTTGAGCTTCGCGTGGAGCACGAGGCACACCTGCTTGCCGTCGGCGCTCACCACCACCGCGCTGCCAGTGAAGTGCGCCGGCCACTGGCTCCGGGAGAACGGCTCGGCCAGCGAGGCGGCGAACCCGCGCATCGCCTCGAGGTCGGCGCGTTCCTTCTCGTCGGTGGGGACCGCTGCCGCAAGCAGCGACGTCAGCATCATGACCGCGTACAGTGCCGCCTCACGATGGCCCGCGTCATCATCATCGACGACAACGACACCATGCGAGAGGGCATGGCGGTCACCCTGAAGAAGAGCGGCCACGAGGTGCTCGCCTTCCGCAACGGCGCCGAGGGGGTGGCGTCCTACGAGAAGTCGCCGGCGGACCTCGTCCTCACCGACCTGAAGATGGATGGAATGGACGGGATCCAGGTGGTGACGAAGCTCAAGGCCTTCGACCCCAACGCGGTGGCGGTGGTGGTGACCGCGTTCGGGACGATCGAGGTCGCGGTCGAGGCGATGAAGCACGGCGCTGCCGACTTCCTCACCAAGCCCTTCACCCCCGATGTGCTGCGGGCGAAGGTCGACTCGGCGCTGGAGCTGTCGCGCGCCCGGGCGCAGGTGGCGAAGCTGAAGGCGCACCACGAGGTGTTGACCTCCGACGCGACCCGCGGCCAGGCGCTGGTCGGAGAGAGCGAGCCGATTCGGGTGCTGCTGGAGAAGACCCGCAAGGCGGCGGCGAGCGACGCCACGGTGATCATCCACGGCGAGTCTGGCACCGGCAAGGAGCTGGTCGCGCGGATGCTCCACGACCTCTCGCCTCGAAAGACAGGCCCGTTCATCGTCACCCACTGCGCCGCGCTCGCCGAGACGCTGCTGGAGAGCGAGCTGTTCGGCCACGAGCGGGGCTCGTTCACCGGAGCGGTGAAGCGCAAGCTCGGCCGCTTCGAGCTCGCCGACGGCGGGACGCTGTTCCTCGACGAGATCGGAGAGATCTCCGCGACGGTCCAGACCAAGCTGCTGCGGGTGCTGCAGCAGCACGAGATTCAGCGGGTGGGCGGAGAAGAGACGGTGAAAGTCGACGTTCGGGTGGTGAGCGCGACCCACCGCGACTTGAAGGCCGAGGTCGCCGCCGGGCGCTTCCGCGAGGACCTCTACTACCGGCTCCAGATCGTACCGCTGCAGCTGCCGCCGCTGCGCGAGCGCCCCGAGGACATCGGCGTCCTCGCCCGCCACTTCGTCGCCAAGCACGCCCAGCGGATCAACGCCAAGGTGAAGTCGCTGACCCCCGAGGCGCTCTCGGCGCTGTGCCGCTACGCCTGGCCCGGCAACGTCCGCGAGCTCGAGAACGCGATCGAACAGTCGCTGGTGTTCGCCGAGGGCGACGCGCTCGGGGAGAAGGAGCTGCCGGCGTTCCTCCAGTCGGCGACCACGCGCGCGCAGTCGGTGCAAGGGGCGCTGCCGATTCCCCATGGAGATCGCCCGTTGCCGGACATCCTCGAGGACCTCGAGCGGCAGTTGATCGAGCGCGCTTACGAGAAGGCGGGCAAGGTGAAGACCGAGACCGCCCGGCTGCTGGGGATCAAGACGAGCGCCCTGTATTACAAGCTGGAGAAGTACGGGTTCATCCAGAAGGGCGAGAAGTCCGCCGACGAATGACCCGGTGATCCAAAGACCCACCGGGTGGGTCGAAGGCCGTCGTGCTGGGTTGCATTTCACCTGTGCAACCCGACCTCCAAACCTCTGGATGCACTCGCATCGCGCGTGGCTCAGCGGTTGCTGCGTTGGTTGAGTACCGTGCCCCTGACTGGCTCCCTGTCGCTCGTCGTCACCGCCACGGGGTTGCTCATCGGGTGTCTGGCGTTGGGGTTCTCGCTCGCTCCCGGGGGACTGAGGCTGCGGTGGTTCTCGCTCGTCGCTTTCTCAGCGGCGCTCTACGGGTTCTCCAACCTGCTCCACGAGCTGATCGGCCACAGTTCATTGGGCCGGACCAGCGCCGCCGCGGTCCACCTGCAGGCGGTGGCGTGGTCGATGTACTACTGCCGGCAGCGCCGCATCGCGCTCGGCCCGCTCGACCGGGCGGCCATCGTCGCGATGCTCGCGATCGCCGGCTTGACGCTGGTGCCGAACCTGCTCGTCGCCGACGTGCCGATCACGCGGAACGTCGCCTGGCTCGGGGTCTCCTACGCCGATCAGCCGGCCACCACCCTGGGCCTGCTCGGCTACCTGCTCAGCCTGACGATGGTGGTGCGGGTGGCGATCAGGTTCTTTCGCGACTGGCGCGCCGGCATCGAGGGTTCGCTGCCGCAGTTGGTGGGGCTTGGGATCTTGCTCGCCGCGGCGGTCAACGACCTGCTCGCGACCGAGCGGCTGATCAACACCCCCTACCTGATCGAGCTCGCCTTCCTCGGAGTGGCGATCGAGGTGGGGCTCTCACTGACACTGCAGTTCCTCAGCGCCTCCAAGGAGCAGCAGCGCTCCGCGGTCGAGCTCGAGAAACGGGTCGCCGAGCGCACCGAGCAGCTCGCCCACACCCGCGACGCCCTGGCGCAGTCGGAGAAGCTGGCCGCGATCGGCCGGCTCGCCGCCGGCGTGGCGCACGAGATCAACAACCCGGCGGCGGTGGTGGCGGCGAACGTCGAGTATCTCCGCTCCCACTTCCGAACCGAGAAAGCGCTTCCCAGCGACGGCGGCGATGCGCTCGCCGAGTGCGACGCTTCAATCCGCCGGATCGCGGCGATCGTCCGCGAGCTGCTCGACGCGGGGCGAATCGCCAGCACGCCGGGCAAGCCCGAACCGGTCAACGTCCTCGACGTGGCGGAAGACGCGAGCCTTACGGCGCGTAAGACGCTGGGCGCCATCGACGCCGGGTTCGAGCTGCGGATTCCCGCGGGGATCTACGCCCTGAGCGGACGCCACGCGCTCGTCCAGTCGGTGTCGACGTTGATCATCAACGTGGTGCAGGCGATTGGCCCGAGCAAGGGTGGCCGGGTGGTGGTGGCGGCGGAGCAGCTGGGCGACAAGGTCCAGCTCGTCGTCTCGGACAACGGGCCCGGCATCCCCGCTGCGGCGCAGCGGAAGATCTTCGAGCCGTTCTTCACGACCAAAGGCCCGGGCAAAGGCACAGGGCTGGGGCTCTCGGTGTCGCTGGGGCTGATGCGCGCGCTCGGCGGTGACCTCCGGCTCGTCTCCACCTCGCCGGCGGGGACCCAGATGGCGATCGATCTCCCCGTCTGTCCTGCGCCGGCTGCTGGAGCGGCGAGCGAGCCCGCACCGTCGCCACCGCCGCGAGCCGGGCGGCGGCTGTTGCTGATCGACGACGAGCCAAAGCTGCTCGCGGCCCTCTCCCGCAGCCTCGGCGCTCACTCGGTCGAAGGATGCAGCGGTGTCGAGGCCGCGTTGAAGCGGGTCGCCGCGGGACCGAACGACTTCGACGTCATCGTCTGTGACGTGATGATGGCCGACGGGGGCGGAGAGCGCCTCGAACAGGAGCTGCGCGTGAACTACCCTGCGCTGGCGGACCGGATGATCTTCATCACCGGCGGGGCAACCAACGACAAGCACGCGGACTTCATCCGGCGCATGGGAGCTCGCGTGTTGATGAAGCCGTTCGACACCGGCGCGTTGCTGAAGCTCGCGAACAAGATCTAGGGCCGGACCCTGCCGCGGGAAGAGCGGAGCCAGGCCAGGAGCGCGAGCAAGCCGAGCGGGCCGGCCGAGGCGTCGCACCCGCACCCTTTCGGGGGATCCGGCGGCTTCATCATCCCCCCGTCGGCGCCTCCCGGGCCGCCGTCGGGCGTGCCGGCGTCGGCGGGCGCCGCGGAGACGACAATCGTCCAGCTGTGGACCACGGTGTTCTTCCCATCGGTGACCTCGATCGACACCGGGTTCGGCCCCAGCTCCGCCGCGGTCGGCACCCAGCCCACCTCTCCGGCCCCGATGAAACCCATCGATGCCGGCCCAGAGGTCAGCGCGTAGGTCAGGCTCTTGCCCTCGGGATCGGTGGCGACCACCTGGTAGTCGTACGCGCGCTTCACCGTCGCGGTGGTCAACGGCGTCGAGGTCACCACCGGCGGGCGGTTGATCGGCGGGATCCACTGGTGCACGTCGAGCACCCCGGTGGCGGCGCGGTAGAAGAACGAGCCGGCCATTCGCCCGCCGCCTGCCCGCACCCAGCCGAACTGGTAGCTAAAGCCCCAGTAGGAAGTCTGCGCGCCGCTGACGAGCGTCGCCGGCGGGGTGAGG
>JAYVRT010000399.1:0-6133 GCA_043776025.1 Archangiaceae bacterium
GGGGCCGACCCCAACTTCCTCGTGCAGTTCGACGACTCCGCCGACACCCTGTCGGGTTGGTACCGGGTCGCGCTGAGGATCCGCACCGAGCAGGACCCAGCGATCGCCAAGTTCTACTTCGACACCGGCCACGGCTTCTCCGAAGCCGAAACGCTGGCGGTGCCGTACGACTCGGAAGAGAACGTCGACCGGGTCTTCCTCGTCGATCGGCCGATTCACGCCGTCCGCTTCGACCCGCGCGACGGCCCAGGGGCTTTCGAGATCGAGGTGATGAAGTTCGCGCCCGTGAGCGAGCCCGAGGCGATCGACCTGATGGCGCAGCGATTGGCCTCTTCGCACCCCGCCTACCGCGGGCAGCACCGGGTTGAAGTGTTGGCGCAGGTGGCCACCCAGGCGCGGGTCGACCCTGGCCTCGTCGCCCGGCCGCTGCGGCGGATCTACGAAAACAGCTTCATCGTCGATCAGAACAACCTCGGCTACGAGCAGTGGATCGACCTGGTCGAGCGGAAGGCCTTGCCGACGGAAGAAGCGGCGGCGTCGCGGCTGGCGAAGATGAAGCATCCGCCGCTGATCTCGATCGTCACTCCGGTCTACAACACGCCGCCGGTCTACCTGCGGGCGTGTCTCGACTCGGCGCTCGCCCAGACCTATCCCCACTGGGAGTTCTGTCTCGCCGATGACGCCTCACCGGATCCCGAGGTGAAGAAGGTGCTTGACGAATACGCGGCCCGCGACCCGCGGTTCAAGGTGACCTACCGCGCCGAGAACGGGCACATCTCGCGGGCGACCAACAGCGCGCTCGAGATCGCCACCGGCGAATGGGTGGCGCTGGTCGACCATGACGACGTCCTCTCGGAGCACGCCCTCTGGTTCGTCGCCTGCGCGATCGACGAGCAGCCCGACGCGAAGATTGTCTACACCGACGAGGACAAGCTCAACGATCGCGGCGGGAGAATGGACCCGCACTTCAAGAGCGACTGGAACCCGGATCTCTTCTTCTCCAACACCTACGTCTCGCACCTCGGCGTCTACCGCCGTGAGCTGCTGAAGACGATCGGCGGGTTCCGCACCGGCGTCGAGGGCAGCCAGGATCAGGATCTGCTGCTGCGGTGCCTGCCGCACGTGAAGGACGAGCAGATCGTCCACGTGCCGCGGGTGCTCTACCACTGGCGCGCCGTCGAGGGCTCGACCGCCCAGGCGTCGGACTCGAAGAGCTACACCATCGAGGCGGGGATGAAGTCTCTGCGCGACTACTTCGCCAACGCCGGGAAGGAAGTGACCGTCGCTCCGGGGGTGATCCCCAACACCTACCGGGTGCAGTACGCGGTGCCGGACCCGGCGCCCTTGGTGAGCCTGCTGATCCCGACGCGCGATCAGTCGGCGCTGCTCAAGGCGTGCGTCGAGAGCATCCTCGCGAAGACCACCTACCCGAACTACGAGGTGCTGATCCTCGACAACGGCAGCGTCGAGCCAGCCGCGGTCGCCTTCCTCGAACAGCTTCCGCGGCGCGACCAGCGCGTCCGCGTGCTGCGCTACGACCACCCGTTCAACTTCTCCTCGATCAACAACTTCGGCGTCGAGCACGCGCACGGAGAGCTCGTCGGGCTGATCAACAACGACATCGAGGTCATCGGCGCCGACTGGCTCACCGAGATGGTCAGCCACGCCTGTCGGCCGGAGATCGGCTGCGTCGGGGCGAAGCTGTACTACGGCAACGACACGCTTCAGCACGGCGGGGTGATCATCGGGCTGGGCGGGATCGCGAACCACTCGCACAAGCACTTCCCCCGGGAGCACCCGGGGTACTTCGCGCGGCTGGTGGTGACCCAGAACTTCTCCGCGGTCACTGCCGCCTGCGCGGTCGTTCGCAAGAGCGTCTACCAGCAGGTCGGCGGGATGGACGAAGAGCACCTCAAGGTCGCCTTCAACGACGTCGACTTCTGCCTCAAGGTTCGCCAGGCCGGGTACCGCAACCTCTGGACGCCCTACGCCGAGCTGTACCACCACGAGTCGATCAGCAGAGGCGCCGAAGACAACCCGGAGAAGATCGCGCGGTTCCAGGGCGAGATCGCGTTCATGATGAAGAAGTGGGGCAAGGCGCTCGAGAGCGATCCGTTCTACAGCCCCAACCTCACCAAGGACCGGCAGGACTTCACGCTCTCGCGCAGCTGACGGCCGGGACGCTGCCGTGGGGTGAAGGCCTGGGGCTCGATGGCGACTGCCGGGCCGTTACGGTATGGGTTCGCCATGCCTGATCGAGTCCTCATCACCGGTGGGGCGGGGTTCATCGGCTCGAGCCTGGCCGACCGGCTGATTCAGTCAACCGACGCCGAGCTGGTTGTCGTCGACAACTTCGATCCTTTCTACCCGCGCGCGGTGAAAGAACGGAACCTCGCGGCGATCAAGGCGTCGCCGCGCGCACGTTTCATCGAGCTCGATTTGCGCGACGTCGCCGCGGTGCAGTCGCTGCTCGCGCAGATCCGTCCGAGCACGGTCTTCCACCTCGCCGCCAAGGCCGGCGTGCGGCCCTCGATTCTCGATCCCCTCGCGTACGAAGAGTTCAACGTGCGGGTCACCACCGGGATTCTTCACGCCAGCGTCGCCGCGGGCGTCCGCAACTTCGTCTTCGCCTCGTCGTCGTCGGTCTACGGCAACAACCCGAAGGTGCCTTTCTCCGAAGCCGACAACGTCGATCGGCCGATCTCCCCCTACGCGGCGACGAAGAAGGCCTGCGAGCTGCTCTGCCACACGTTTCAGCATCTGTACGGGCTCCGGGTCGCGGCGCTGCGGTTCTTCACCGTCTATGGGCCGAGGCAGCGGCCGGATCTGGCGATTCACAAGTTTGCGCGGGCGATCCTCAAGGGCACTCCGATCACGCTGTTCGGCGACGGCTCGACCTCGCGCGATTACACCTTCATCGCCGACATTCTCGATGGCGTGGTCGGCGCCTGGCGGTGGATCGATCGACAGCCGGCGCCCGTCAGCGAGGTCTTCAACCTTGGCAATTCACGCCCGGTTACGCTATCGACCCTCGTACAACTGCTCGAGGAAGCGACAGGGAAGCGCGCGGTCCTCGAGCGCGCCCCCATGCAAGACGGTGACGTCGAGAGAACCTTTGCGGACGTGACCCATGCCCACGACACCTTTGGCTATGAGCCACGCACCGACTTTGCTGACGGGCTCCGGCAGTTCGTCGCCTGGCTCGCCACCCAGCCCTGACGAGGCGACGGTCGATCTGACGATCGCCGTCCCCGTCTACAACGAGGAAGGGAACGTCGAAGCGCTGTGCGAGGAGATCCTCGCGACCCTTCGAACGCTGGGGAAGACCTTCGAGATCATCTTCGTCGACGACGGCTCGAAGGACGGAACCCGACCGATCCTCCGGCGGCTGAGCGAGACGATCCCCGGCGTCCGGGCGGTGTTCTTTCGGCGAAACTTCGGCCAGACGGCGGCGATGGCGGCGGGCGCCGACCTTGCCCGAGGCCGGACCCTGATCTTCATGGACGGAGACCGGCAAAACGACCCGGCAGACATTCCCCGCTTGTTGGAGAAGATCGCCGAAGGGTTCGACGTCGTCTGCGGTTGGCGAAAGGATCGGAAGGACAAAGCAGTGACGCGCAAGTTGCCCTCGATCATCGCCAACGGGATCATTCGGCGGGTCGGCGGTGTGCCGATTCACGACCTTGGCTGCTCGCTGAAGGCGTTTCGCCGCGAGGTGATCAAGGAAGTGAAGCTGTATGGCGAGATGCACCGCTTCATTCCCATCTACGCCAACGCGGTCGGAGCGCGCATCACCGAGCTCGAGGTGAACCACCGCGCCCGCGTCGCAGGCGTCACCAAGTACGGGTTGATGCGGACCTTCAGCGTGCTGCTCGACCTCGTCACCACCAAGTTTCTGATGACCTACTCGGCGCGCCCGATGCATTTCTTTGGTGGCGCCGCCTTCGCCCTCCTCGCGGCCGCCGGCCTGTCGGGCGCGGGGCTGTTGATCAACAAGCTCGTCTTCGACGTGTCGATGATTCGCAGTCCGCTGCTGCTGCTGTCTGCGACGCTGCTGATGCTCTCGGTCAACTTCGTGCTGATGGGGCTGCTCGCCGAGGTCCAGGCGCGCACCTATTACGAGAGCCAGGGAAAGACGAGCTACCGGATTCTCGAGGTGCTCGACAGCGCCTCGCGGGCGAGCGGGTGAGCCCGCTTCCCGCCCCAGGCGTACCGGCCGGCCCGACGTGACCTCCGCCCACGACTGCTACAACGACCCGTTCTACCTCGACCGGTACCCCGACGTCGCCGCGGCGGTAAAGTCGGGCTCCTGGCCCTCGGGTCGCGAGCACTTCGAAGCCTACGGCCGAAGCGAGGGACGACTGGCCTGCACCGCGAGGGACGTGCTCCCGGTGCGCGCCTCGTGGCAGTTCCAGGGTTGGTTGTTTCTCGGGGTGATCGCGGTCCTGCTCTACCGAAGCCGGCAGCGGGCCTGGAGCACCCAGCGAACCGCATTCGCCTTCGGCTTGACGCTCGCGCTCTACGTCTATTTCCCCTACCTCCAGGGGCAGCGCGTCTTCATCTTCAGAGACATCGCCAGCGACACGGTGAACCAGTTCTGGCCGGTGATGACCGTCCTCTCCCGGCAGCTGTGGGCTGGCGAGCTTCCGATGTGGAGCTTCTCGGTCGGCATGGGACAGAACGTGTTTCCCAACTGGCTGAGCGACCCGTTCGCGCTGGTGGGAATCCTCGCGGGGCCGAGCGTCCTGCCGTACTCGATCGGTTTTCTCCAGGTGGCGAAGATCGTGGTCGCCGTCGCGTCGATGGCGGGGTTTCTCAACGAGCTCAAACTGACGAAGCGGGCGAGCGTGGTGGGGGCGCTGTGCATCGGCTTTTGCGGACACATGATCTCGCGCAGCACCTGGTACGAGTACAGCACCGAGGTCGCGGTCATCTGCTTCTACCTCTACGCATTCGAGCGGTTCGCCCGCGCCGGCCGCTACCTTCCCCTGGCGGTCGCCACCGGGCTGATCGGGCTGATGGGCACGTACTACGCCTTCCTCTACGGGCTGTTGCTGGTGCTCTTCGCCGGGTGGCGCGTCTTCGCCAGCCGGCTGCCGCTCTTCGCTTCACCCCTGCGAGTCGTGGGGGTTTACGCCGCCGCTTCGGTCGCCGGTGTTCTGCTCTCACTGGTGACGCTGCTTCCCGATCTGCTCACCACCCTGGGCTCGCGGCGGGTGAGCGGTGACTCCTCGGAGCTGGGCGGCTTCTTCCGGGTGCCGCTGTTGGCGACCACCGAGGGGAAGGTGCTCTTCACCGGGCTCGCCCGCGCGCTGTCGCCGAATCTGCTCGGGGATGCCGGCTCGTACACCGGCGGCGCCAACTACCTCGAGGCGCCGCTGGCCTATGCCGGTGTGTTGCCGCTGGTGGGGCTGGTGCCGCTGCTGGCGTGCCTGCCGAAGAGGGGCCGGCTCGCAGTGCTCGCCTTCGCCGGGGCGCTCGTCGCGTACCACGTGTTTGTCTACTTCCGGATCGTGCTCAATGCGTTCGCGGGCCAGTACTTCAAGCTCTCGGCGTTCTGGGGCGCGGTCGGGCTCGCGATCTGCGCCGCCAAGACCGTCGACCTGCTCGAACGGGGCGTGGTGGTTCCTCGGTGGGCGGTGGTCACCAGCGCCACCCTGGTCCTCGGCGCCGTGGCCTGGGTCGACCTGGAGTCGGGGCGGTACGAGGTGACGGTCGATCGCGCGGCGCTGTGGATCTGCGTCGCCGGCGCGTTTGCGTACCTCTCGGTGCTCCTCAGCCCTCCGTCGTCGGGCCGGGTGACCTTCCTGCTCGGAGCGCTGGCGCTCGAGTTGGCGGCGACTGCCCGGATCTCGATGAACAGCAACCGGCAGCCGCTCGATGGGGTCTACTTCATGGCCGAATCCGGCTACGCGGACTCCTCGGCGCGCCAGATCGCCGCGCTCCGCGCTCGCGACGCCGGCTTCTTCCGCATCGAGCGTGACCGCGACTCGGTGTACCTGATGGACGCCCTGATGCAGGACTACTTCGGCACCAAGGAGTACCTGTCCTTCGTGAACCCGTCGTACGTCGAGTTTCGCAAGCAACTCGGGCTGCTCGACCTCAAGCACCCGCGGCCCGAGAGCTACCTCGA
>JAYVRT010000400.1:0-1911 GCA_043776025.1 Archangiaceae bacterium
AGTGCTTCGAGCAGAACAAGGCCGACCTGCCGAGCGAGACCGGCCAGCTGACGGTCAACTTCACCATCGCCGGGTCGGGGAAAGTGACCGAGGTGAAGAGCCAGCTGCCGCAGCTGAAGGTCGGTAAGTGCGTCGAGCAAACCGTGGCGGCGATGCGCTTCCCCGCCCACAGGGACAAGGAAGTGACGCTGACCCTGCCGTTCGCCTACCAGGTGAAGCAGTAGGGCTACAGCTCGCGCCGCGCGGACAGCGCCCGGGCGAGCGTGGCCTGGTCGGCGTACTCGAGGTCGCCGCCCATCGGGATCCCCTGCGCCAGCCGGGTGACCTTGAGGCCCATCGGCTTGAGCAGCCGGGTGAGGTAGAGCGACGTCGCCTCGCCCTCGATGTCGGGGTTGGTGGCGACGATCACCTCTTCCACCGGCGCTTCCTGCAGCCGGGCGAGCAGCTCGCGGATTCGCAGCTGGTCGGGCCCGACGCCCTCCAGAGGAGAGAGCACGCCGTGGAGCACGTGGTACCGGCCCTTGAACTCGCGGGTCCGCTCGAGCGCCAGCTCGTCGGCGATGCCTTCGACGACGCACAGCTGGCGATCGTCGCGCCGGGCGTCGGTACAGTAGCCGCACAGCGCCTGGTTCGGCCCGTCGGTGAGGCTGAAGCAGCGCGGGCACAGCCGGACCTTGTCCACCACCTCGAGCAGCGCGGCGGAGAGGGCGCGGGCGTACTCGGGGGGGGCGCGCAGCACGTGAAAGGCGAGCCGCTGGGCTGTCTTCTCCCCGATGCCGGGCAGCTTCGCCAGCTGCGCTACCAGGCGGTTGATCGCGTCGGGAGTCACTGCGCGCTCAGGTCACGCCAGGGATCTTGATGCCGCCGGAGATCTTCGCCAGCTCCTTCTGCATCAGGTCCTTGCTCGAGGTGAGCGCGGCGTTGACCGCGGCGGTCACCAGATCCTCGAGCATCGAGATGTCGCTCGGGTCGACCAGCGCCTTGTCGATCTTGATCGTCTTCAGCTCCTGGATTCCGTTGGCGACCGCGATCACCCGGCCGTCGCCGGCCTTGCCCTCGACCGTCTCGTTGGCGAGCTCGGTCTTCCGCGCTTCGATCTTCTCGGTCAGCTTGTTCGCCTGACGGATGAAGTAGTTGAGGTCGACGCCAGGCATGGGCAGCACTCCTAAGGGAGAAGGAAGACGCCCAGCCCTATATCCGACTCTTCAGGTGTCGTCTTCCGGAGGTGGAGACGTCTCCTCGGCGACGGCCGGCAGCGGCTCGAGCACCTGGACGTTCTCGATCTGCCCCCCGAAGAGCCGGAGCACGTTCTGCACCGCGGGGTGAAGCCGGATGCGGGCGTCGATGCTGTTCTCGCGGGCGGTCCTGTCCGACAGCTCCTGCTCGGCGATGCTCTTCGGCGCCGCCGCCAGCGCTTCGGTCGAGGTGTCTTCCTGCAGCCGGGTGGCCCGCCCCAGCCCGGTCGAGATCAGCTTCTCGATCTCGGCGCGGGCGTTGCCGAACACCGTCGCCCGGTGAAACCCGGCGTCGATGGGGAAGGCGATCTTCAGCAGGCCCGGCTCGACGCCGACCAGCCGCCCGAAGGACAGCGACTTGCCGAACCGCACCGAGACGGCGCGCACCGCTTCTACCGCGCGGCGCCAGACGTCGGCCGAGGTCGAGCCCGCGGCGCCGGGAGCTGCGGGCTCGTCGGGCTCCTCCACCGCCTCGGGCAGACACTCGCCCGAAGCGCAGCCTTCGGCGGAGCCCTCGGGGGCGAAGAGCCGTTCATCGGAGGACGAAGGGGTCTCGGTGACTGGTGCCGGCGTCGAAGAAGGCTCGCGCGCCGGAGCCGGAGTGGGCGACGACGACGGCCGCGCCACCGGGCCGGGGGCAGACGACGAGGACGCCCGCGGAGCAGGCGCCGCGGCG
>JAYVRT010000401.1:0-6122 GCA_043776025.1 Archangiaceae bacterium
GACCGCGCGCGAGCTCGGCTTTCGCCGCTGCTACCTCGAGACGCTCACCGGCATGGACGCCGCGCGGCGGCTCTACCAGAAGCTCGGGTTTGCGAAGACCTGCGCCATGGGCGCCACCGGCCACCACGGCTGCGACCGGTTCTACCTGCTCGAGCTGGCCTGAAAGCGGCGCGGCGATTCCGGCTCGGTATGCTGCGCGCCGATGTGGAACTGGGCGAAGACGATTCCGATTGTGCCCGCCGCGCGGCTGCACCCCCCCTTCCTCGCCGATGTGCGCCGCTACGTGCGCGACATGGCGGCGCGCAGCCGCGGCGTGCGGCCGTACGCCAACCTCTACTCCTTCAGCCACTGCATCGACGCGCCGGACATCGCGATCGACATCGGGGCGCTGAAGACCGTCGCGCTCCACTTGCCCGGCGACCCGCTGCTCGAGGCCGGGGCCTTCAGCGCGCCCGACGTCAAGGCCGTCGCCTGGGCGCAGGCGGGAGCGACGATCAACGCCGTCTGCCTCGCCGCCACCCAGGGCGGGCTCGCGTTCGCCCCCTTCACCCTCGGCGGTTCGACCGGGCAGACGTTGATCGGCGCGATCTCCACCTCGACCCACGGCGGTGACTTCGAGCACCACCCGCTGCCCGACTACGTCCTCGCGCTCCACCTGATCACTCCCAGCGGCGACGTGTGGATCGAGCGCGCCGGCCCCCAGCCGGTCGCCGACGACGCCGCGGTCGCTCGCATGCTCGGCGTCACCACCGCGGCGATCCGCTTCGTTCGCACCCCGGGCGCGATCGAGGCGGTGGTGGTCGCGCTCGGCGCCGCGGGGATCATCGGGGGAGTCCTCCTCGCGCTGCGCGAAGACGCGCTGATGAACGAGCGCGTCCATCTGTCCGTGCCGTGGGCCCGGGTGCGGGCGGCGCTCGCCGACGGCTCGGCGCTCCACACCGCCCCGGGGGATGATCCCGCGGCGCCGGTGCCCGGCCTCTACCGTTACCTCGAGGTGATGCTCAACGGGTACGACACCCCCGCGACCTGCATCGTCTGCGCGCGCAACGAACGCCCTGCTGATGGGATCCCGCGCCCCGTGCTGGTGCGCGGCCAGCTGGATCTGATCCGCTTCGCCGCCGCCTACGCTGGCCCCAACCCCGACTGTTCGGCGGCGCTGCGGACGCTGGTGCAGGGCGCGCGGCTCACCGGGAACAACAGCCACGACGCCAGCGGCTGGGTCTTCCACCGCTCTTCGCAGCTGATCAACACCGGCGTCCCCAGCCCGATGCCGGTCTACTCCTACGAGCTGGTCTGGCCGGTCACGGCGCTGATCGGCGGGGAGCCCGCGTACCTGAAGTTCCTCGACCGGGCGATCGTCGAGATCCACGGCGGGCTCGCACCCGGCCGAAGGCCCTACGCCGGGACGCTGTCGCTGCGCTTCACCCGGGGCACCTCGGCGCTGCTGGGGATGCAGTACGCGGCCGACCCCGCCACCGCGCGCTTCGCGCACGTCGAGGTCTCCTGCCTGCAGAACGTCTTCGACAACGACAGCGCCCTGCCGCGGCAGAACCAGCAATTCCTCGAGGCAGTGTTCAGCGATCCTTCGGTGGCGCTGTGCCACCCGCACTGGGGCCAGGGCGAGCTCGGCGGTCTGGCGCTCGACGCCCGGTCCTACCCACAGTGGGGCCGGTGGAGGGCGGAGCTCGGCGCGCTGCTCGGCCGCGACGCCGCGGTGTTCCAGACCGCCTGGACCCGCAAGGTCGGGGCGACGCCGTGAGGTGGCCCGCCCTGGCCCTGGCCCTGGCGCTGGTCGCGTTCGAGGCGGGCGCCCAGGAGGCGCAACAGACCACCGTCGACGACCTGGTCGACATGGCGGGCGATTTCGGGATCCCGTTCTTCCTTTATCTGCGGCCCTTGCAGCTGAGCGTCGGCGCCAGCGTCGAGCGCGGGCGCGCCGCTTCGGTGGCGGAGCTGTCGTGGCTTGGGGTCCGCGTCGGGCGTCGCTGGGGCCGGCTCGATCTTGCCCAGCTCGACGCCACGGTGATCGGCACCCCCGAGCAAGCCGGCGGAGCGGTGGGCGGGACGCTGCTCGACCTGAAGGCGCAGTTCCTCTGCCACGACGCCGACGACGCGGCCTTGCGGTGGATGTGGCCGATCGCTTCCGATTTGATCACCCCCCCGCGGTGCCGCCGCGGCGAGTGGCTCGGGTATTTCCTTCAGCTTGGGCGGATCAACGCGCGCGTCCCGTCGGGGCGCATCGCGCTGCGGATCGCCGAGGGCGGGGTGCTGTTCGATCTCCTCGCCCACGGGCGCAGCGTCGAGGTGTGGCGCAACCGCGTCGAGCTGCGCGTCGGCGCCGCGTCAGACGTCGTTTGGTTCGGCAACTCCAATCCGGGCGGCTGGGACGCGGCGGCCCGTGGCTTGGTTGGGCTGCGCGCGGTGGGCTCGACCGATGACCGCCGATGGCGGGCCAGCCTCGAGGTCACCTGGCGACCCAACTTCGCCCGGCTCGACGATCACCTCGTCGACGCCGCCGCGACGCTCGGCACCTTCTTCGTCCCCAACCCCAACGTGGCGCTGCTGCTCGGCGTCCGCGGCCGCCTCGCTGCGGCGACGAATCCGCGGATGACCGCCAATCCGTGGGCAGACCCGGGCAAGCCGATCACCGGGGTGGTCGACCTGGTCGCCGAGCTGTGGTGGTTGGGCAGCTGACGTCAGCTCGCGCGGGCTTTACCGCTCTGCGCCGCCTGGTTGCGGCTCCAGATGAAATAGAAGTGCGAGGGCACGAAGACGGGCAGGGCGCTGAGCTTCCGGTAGAAGTTGTTGTCCTTCACCAGCTTCTCGAACGGCTTGTAGTTGAGCAGGTACTCCACCGGCAGCATCACCTTCTGCGCCACGGTGTGGGACAGCTCCGAGAGCTTCGCCGGCACCGGGATGCCCAGCTGCTTCTTCTTCGAGTCGGAGTCGGCCCCGAAGACCTCGACGAGCTCGAGGCCGGTCTCCTGGATCATCGGGACGAAGTCCTCGCGCTTGGTCGCGTGCGAGTTCTCCTGGAAGATCACCGACGCGCCCGGGTTCAAGAACTTCGGCACGTCCTTGTAGAAGCGCTTGTGGATGATCCACCCCGGGTCCACCAGGCGGATCGTCTTCTTGTACCCTTCCTCGGTGCCGTCGAAGTGGGGCGGGTTGCTCACCACCAGGTCCCACCGCTCGGTCGCGGGGATGCTGTCGAGGCAGTCGGACTGGTAGACCTTCACCCGGTCCTCGAGGTGGTTCTCGCGAATCGTCGCCTCGACGGCCTTCACCGCCTCGGGGTTGACGTCGGCGAGCGTGAGTCTGTCGCACAGGCCGTTGGCGAGCAGCGAGAAGCCGATGAAGCCGGGGCCCGCGCAATACTCGAAGGCGTGGCCGACGTGGCCGAGCTTCTGTTTGATCACCGCCAGGTACTGCTGGCCGAACGTCATCCCCCCGCCGTCGAGCTCAGGCAGGTAGTTGACCGTGATGTCGCCGTATTTGACTTTGTAATACATCGAAGGCGCTCCCCTCTTTAAGGGGGGTGGGGATAGTGCGTGGCCGGGCGTCCGGTCAATCCCCGTGCCCCAACTTGACGGGCGGCGAAGTTGAGGGCTATCCGGTTGCCGCCGCGATTTCGTGGTCTTACAGGGAACAGGCTCAATGAAGGTACTTGGCTATAACGGCGGGCTCGACGGCTACCCATCTCAGTTCGACACCGGTCACGACGCCGCGGCGGCGATCGTCATCGACGGACGGGTGGTGGCGGCCTGCGAGGAAGAACGGTTCTCCCGCGAGAAGCACAGCGCCAAGTTCCCCAAGCTCGCGATCGAGTATTGCCTGAAGGAAGCGGGCCTCAAGGACGCGTCCGAGCTCGACCTGATCACCTACTACTACTCGTACCCGCTGATGTTTCACCCGGGGAAGTACGCGTCGAACCGGGCGGCGCTGAAGCTCTTCGAGCGGCCCGCGGTGTGGCTGCCCAACGTCGCGATGAAGCTCTTCAACCGCGTCGCCGGCTACAACAACGATCGCAGCCAGCGCTTCTTCGAGCGCAACATGGGGACCCACGTCCGCAAGGATCGCTTCAAGTCGGTTCCCCACCACCTGTGCCACGTCGCCAGCACCTTCTACGACTCGCCCTTCGAGCACGCGCTCTGCGTCACGCTCGACGCCGAAGGGGAGAGCGTCTCGGGGATGATGGCGGTCGCCAACGGCACCGACCTGAAGGTGCTGCGGCAGACCTACGCCCCCAACAGCCTCGGCTACCTCTACGCCTTCGCCACCCAGTTCCTCGGGTTCGACAAGCACGACGAGTACAAGGTGATGGGCCTGGCGCCCTACGGCGACCCGACGGCGTACCGGGAGTACTTCCGCAGCATCATCACCAAGCACGACGACGGCGGCTTCTCGGTGAGCCCGGGGCTGATCAGCTACCTGCAGGCCCGCGGCGCGGTCGCCGGCGACACCCAGAAGGGCTACCCCCCGAGCATGACCAAGGGCCTCGGGCCTGCGCGGAAGAAGGACGAGCCGGTGCTCCAGCGGCACATGGACATCGCCGCGGCGTTGCAGGAGGCGCTCGAGGACACGGTGCTCCACCTGCTGACCCACCTTCGCCAGCAGACCGGCGAGAAGAACCTCTGCATGGCGGGCGGCGTCTCGCTCAACTGCAGCATGAACGGGAAGATCGCCCGCAGCGGGCTCTTCGACTCGATCTGGATCCACCCGGCGGCCCACGACTCGGGCACCTCGGTCGGCGCGGCGCTCTACGGGTACCACAACCTGTTGCGCCAGCCGCGCACGGTGAACAAGAGCCCGAAGGTGTACCTGGGGCCGGGCCACCCCGCCTCCGCGATCGAGAGCGCGCTCACCGAGTACGGCTCGAAGATCACCCACCACCGCCCGAAGGACCTCTACGAAGAGGTCTCCGCCGCGCTCGCCAATGGCAAGGTCGTCGGCTGGTACCAGGACCGGATGGAGTGGGGCCCGCGCGCGTTGGGCAACCGGAGCATCCTCGCCGACGCCCGCCGCGACGACATGAAGGACGTCGTCAACCACGCGGTGAAGCTGCGCGAAGGTTTCCGGCCGTTCGCCCCCGCTTGCCTCGCCGAAGAGGCGAGCAACTGGTTCGACATGACCGGCCTCGTCGACAGCCCGTACATGCTGTTCGTGATGCCGGTGAAGGACGACAAGCGGGGCAAGATCCCGGCGGTGACCCACGTCGACGGCAGCGCCCGCGTCCAGACGGTGACCGCGGAGCAGAACCCGAAGTTCCACAAGCTGCTGACCGCTTTCTTCAAGAAGACCGGCGTCCCGGTCTTCATGAACACCAGCTTCAACGTCAAGGGTGAGCCGATCGTCAACACCCCGGCCGACGCGGTGCGCTGCTTCCTCAACACCCAGATCGACATGCTGGTGATCGACGACGTGGTGATCGTGAAGAGGCCCGAGGTCGCCGAGGCGTTGGCCGCCGAGCGGGCGCGGGAGAAGTGGGTCGCGGGCCGGGTCGTCGACGGTCAGATCCAGCTGTAACCGCGCGCCTGATGTCCACGTTGTTGACGATCAGGCGAGAGCCGGGGCCTGCGGAGCTTTGGCTTCGGATCAAGCCTCAGCCGAACGCCACGCGACAACCGAACGCCACGCGTCTGGTGCCGGAGCCCAGATGGCGTTACACCTTCTGCGCAGGGAGTCCTTTGATCCGCGTCCTCATCCCCGGGCTTCTGTGTTTCAGCGTCATTGCTTACGCCGGCGGCCACCGTGGAGGCGGGCACGGCGGTGGAGGGCACTCCGGGGGCGGTGGCCACTTCGGCGGTGGCCACTTCGGCGGTGGCGCGCACTTCGGCGGTGGGGCGCACTTCGGCGGCGGCCACGGGTGGTGGGGCGTACGCCCGCACCTTGGCTCGACTTACTTCGACCCCCGCTACGCCCGGCCCCCCGTCTACTTCGTCGCGCCTGCGTACCCGTATTACTACTCGCAGCCAGGCTACTCCTCGCAGCTGGGGTACAGCGAAGACGACGAACCCCGGTACTCCACCGAGGTCCTCCCTGCCGAAGCCCCGCCGTACGAGGGCGAGGCCCAATTGGAGGAGCCGCCACCTTCGAGCGAGCTGGCCCCAGTCCCGCCTGTC
>JAYVRT010000402.1:0-6115 GCA_043776025.1 Archangiaceae bacterium
GCCCACCCTCGTAGTGGGTGACGCCCTTGAGGCCCGCCGCCGAAGCCATCCGCACCGGGACCCCGCGCTTGAGCAGCGCCCCGAAGATCCCCTCTCCCGCGGCGAACTTTTCCCGCTGCACCTGCTCGCTGATCGAGCGGCAGTCGTGAAGCTTGAGTGACCGTTCGTCGGCGGTGAGGAGGAAGGCGCCGACGGTGTGCGTCTTGAGCGCGCACTCGGCGATCTCCAGCGCGTTGCCGAGCGTGCCCTCGATCTCCTTCACCGACGCGAGCAGCCACTTCTCGTGATCCTTCACTCCAGGGAAGCTGTCGCGGGTGCCGGCGCTCACCAGGCGGAAGGTGCGGGCGCGCTCCTCGACTTCCTTGATCCGGTTCTTCACCGCGTCGTCCTCGGCCTTTCGGGCGATCGCCAGCCGGGCGGAAAGGACCACGTGGTACATCGCGGCGAAGATCAGCAGGAAGCCGGTGTGGGCGGCGAAGGTGGTGAGCGAGCGCGGCAGGGTGTCGAGCGCGTCAAAGAGCACCGCGACCCCGAGCAGAGTCAGCCCCGCTGGCCGCGAGAGGAAGGTCACCAGGAACGCCATCAGCAGGTAGACGATGGGGAAGACCGCGGGGCCGACCAGCGCCACCACCACGTTCGCCGCCGCGAGCAGGCCGCCGCCGAACTCGAGCTCGTCGCGCAGGCTGCTCGGCGCCCCCGACGAGCCCCGCCGGACGCGCCGCCAGCCGGACATCCCCACGCCCATCAACAGCAGCGCCGCCGCGACCGCCTCCGGCCAGCCGCATGCCGACAGCGACCGGAACCCGCCGCGGGCCAGCAGCGCCAGGGTGAGCGCCACCGCGGCGCCGGGAATCGCCCGGACCAGGTCGCGAATCCTGCGCGTCGGAGAGAAGAAGGCCCCAGGGCGCGCGGCGCGGACCCGGACCATCGTCGGCGAGGGGTTCACGGGGCCTCCAGGTTGATCACCACTTCGCCGGGCCGGATGAAGCCCAGCTCTTCGCGCGCCGAGCGCTCGATCGCCTTCGGGTCACCTCGGAGCGCCTCGACTTCCTTGAGCATCCGGGCGTTCTCCTCGGCACCGAGACGATTCTTCACCCGCAGCGTCTCCACCTGCTGCGACAGGCTCAGGTACCGGCGAAAGCCCCCTTCCGCACTCGCGGACCACGCCGCGAGCACGAAGGCCACCGTCACCGACGCCCAAAGCCACTTTCGCCGGTTGCCCATTTCTCTGGGGCCGACGGTACCAGCGAGCGATCGGCGGGCAAGAAAACCGCTACAGGGCTGCATCAAATGAAACAGCCGCCAGCGCGAGCGCCCTGGCGGCTGAGAAGGACGACATCAGCTCGAAAGTTACGGTGGGCCGCCGTCACCCTGAAACAGTTCGATCGCCCCGCCGTCGGCCGGCATCTTCCAGGAGACGTCGATGTTGGTGGCGCCGACGAGGTAGCAGAGCCCGCCGGGGATGGCGCTGTCGCCCGCTCCGAGGTCCCACTCGACGAACTTGAGATTGGCGGCGCTGGCAGTGAACCGCCCGGCGTCGACGTCCTTGTCTGCGCGGACGACGTCGGTGGTGCCGCCCTGGGCGAGGAATTCGTGGGCGCAGTTGCCTTGATCGTCGCAGCCGGTGCTCATGTAGAAGCAGTAGTCACAGTCGGCGACCTTCGTCGGGGCGAGGGTCATCATCCCGGTGGTCGCCTGGTTGAAGTAGTACAGCTCGAAGGTGAGGACGTTCTGACCGCCGTCGGGCGAGTTCGCCAGCCGCGGGTCGCCGATGGTCGCGAAGGTGCCGTCGAAGCCGGCGCCGGCCAGCACCGGATCGTAGCCGGCGGAGATCACCTCGTTCTGCGGGAAGTTCGCGGTCAGCGTGACGCACGCCTGGGTCCCGCCACCGACGCCCGAGCCGCCACCGACGCCCGAGCCGCCACCGACGCCAGAGCCGCCACCGACGCCCGAGCCGCCATCGACGCCCGAGCCGCCGCCCGTGCCGGAGCCGCCACCCGTGCCGGAGCCGCCACCCGTGCCGCCGCCGACACCCGTGCCGCCGCCCGTGCCGTTGCCACCACCCGTGCCGTTGCCACCGCCCGTGCCGTTGCCGCACTTCTGCTGGACGCAGGTCTGGCCACTGCCGCACATCGAGCAGCTCGCTCCCGCGGTGCCGCATGCCGCGGTCGCCGTCCCACCGACGCATGCGCCCGAGGAGTTGCAGCAGCCGTTCTTGCAGCTCGTCGCGTCACACTTGGTTGCGCCGCCTCCGCACTGCATCAGCAGCACCGGGGCGACGACGACAAACGCGAGCACCAACCACGAAAACGGATTTTTCAAAGTGCGACCCTCAAAGAATGAAGGGCGCCGCCATAGCAGGCTTTGCGATGAAGAAGGTGAAGGTCAGGCCGGAGACGAAGTCGTCGAGGACTTGCTGAAGACGTTGCTGAGCGAATCGAAGGCGCGGGTCGCGGGGGCTTTGCCGAGGACGTCGAACGGAGTGAGGAACCAGAGCAGCGCGTAAGCCCAGAGCACCAACCCTCCGGTCAGCGCGGCGCAGGTCATCAGCAGCACGCGGATCAGCGTCGGATCCCAGCCGAACTGCAGTGAGAGCGCGGCGCAGACTCCGCCGAGCACACGGCCGGGCACGTTGCGGTGCATCATCGGCGCGTCGGGCTGGCGCGAGGCGCAGTGAGAGCACTTGATCGCGCGGGCATCAATCGACTGGAGGCAGGCGGGGCAGTTCTTGGTTTCCATGCCTTCCAATACGGCCCGTGGCGCCCCCGATTGCGTCAGGCGGTCAGGGCCGTCAGCCGGGCCCGATCGACCTTTCCGTTTGCGTTTCTGGGGAGTGTTTCCGCCACGATGAATTGCCGCGGGAGCTTGAAGCCGGCAAGCCGGGAGCGGCACCAGGCAACCACCGCGGCCTCGGGTGGAGGCTGGCCGCGCCAGACCACCACCGCCACCGGCACCTGGCCCCAGATCGAATCGCGCCGCGGGCCGACCGCCACTTCACGCACCTCAGGGTGCTCGCCGAGGACCCGCTCGAGTTCCGCCGGGTAGATGTTCTCTCCCCCGCTGACGATCAGATCGCTGCGCCGCGAGAGGATCGTCAACCGCCCCTGCTCGTCCAGGGTGCCGAGATCGCCGGTCTGCAACCAGCCCGGAAACTGCGGCGCCACCGTCGGCCCGCGGACCTCGATCTGCCCGTCGACGACTCGCAGCTGAAGCCCGCTCAGCGCGGGCCCGGCGGTGGTTCCATCGGCGTCCGCGAGGCGTTCGGTCGCGACCTGGGAGCAGGCCTCGGTCAAGCCATAGGTCTGCAGCACCGGCGCACCGAGGCGCTTCGCCCGCTCGAGCGTGCCCGGCGGAACCGGGCCGCCCCCGACGAGGATCGCCTCAAGCGTCGCGGGGAACCGGCCCTTGCGCGCCTCGACCAGACGATCGAGCGCGGTCGCCACCAGGCTGGCGTGGGTGATCTCGCCCGCGTCGATCAACCCGTTGACCCGCGCCGGATCGAAGCCCGCCTCGACGATCATCGACGCGCCGTACTCATGGCAGCGGTGCGCCATCGCCAACCCACCGACGTGAAACAGGGGAAGGCAGAGCAGCCAGCGCTGCCGCGGTGAGGCCCCGAGGTTGTCGGCCGAGGCCGCGGCGCTCGCGCGAAAGTTGCCGTGGGTCAGCTCGATCAGCCGCGGAGTGCCGGTTGTGCCCGAGGTGAACAGCGCAGCGAGCGGCCAGGAGTCCTCGATGGGCGGGGCCGGCGGCCGAGGCGACGCAGCCACGCGCGGGAATGGCTGCGCCCCGTCGATCCGCTCGCGCAGCGCCGCGTCGGCGAGGACGAGCGCCGGCTGGGCCTGCGCCACCAGCGGCTCGAGCTCCACGCGCGTCAGCCGGGCGTTGAACGGAACAAGGCACAGTCCGAGCGCGCCGCACGCGTGAAACAGCGCGACGGTCTCCGGGCGGTTCCGGGCGAGCACCCCCACCCGCGCGCCCGCGCGCAGCCCTGCCCCGCCGAGCCAAAGCATCCAGCCGCCGATCTGCTGCTCGAGCTCCGCGTGCGACCAGTGGCCGCCTTCGAACACGACCCCGTTCATCCCGAGCCACGTCGAGGGACGCGCCGGCCCCGCCCCTGGACTTCGCTCAGGGTGCACGCTCATCGCGGTTCGAGCCCCAGGCCCGGGCGATCTCCCAGCTGGATCCGGCCGCGCTTGGGCGTGAAGGCGTCTTCCCCAGCGCCTGCGAACAACTCCACCGTGGCCAGGCCGCTGGCCCAATCGGTCTGGCCAATCGCCGCCGCGAGGTGCACGGCCCCCGCCCGGGCGATCGGCCCGTCGAGGAGCGTGGTGACGTACGCCCCGACTCCCGCTGCTTGCGCCCGCCGCGCCAGCGCCAGCGCCGGGAGCAGTCCGCCGAGCGCCATCGGTTTGAGCACCAGAACATCCGCCGCCGGAGCGCGGTCGGGCGCGAAGATCCGATCGATCGCGCCGGGCGCGAGCAGCGCCTCGTCTGCTGCGATCTGGCAGGGGACCTGGCCGCGCACCCGCCCGAGCCCGTCGACGTCCACCGCGGCGATCGGCTGTTCGCACAGCTCGAGCCGCAGCGACTCCATGCCCCGCAACGCGGTTCTCGCGGCGCTCTCGGTCCATCCGCCGTTGGCGTCGAGCCTCAGAGCGATCCGCTCGGGCACTGCGCGGCGCACGGCCAGCAGCCGCTGGGCCTCGACGGCGAGCGAGCGGACCGCGACCTTGATCTTCAGCACCTCGAAGCCGGCGTCGACGGCGTCGCGCGCTGCCTGCGCCAACGCCGCGGCGTCATCGCCGTCGATCAACGCCGCGCAACGAACCTCGCGTCGCACGTCCGCCGAGAGCAACCGGCCGATCGACAGGCCGCGCTTCTTCCCGAGACGATCGAGCAGCGCGAGCTCCAGGCCGTGCCGCGCCGCCGGGGCCCGGCCGAGGACCGCGGCCGCTGCGGAGATCGACTCGACGCTGTCGAGCGCTCCCGGGCTGCGCCAGGCCTCGAGGGCATGCACTGTCTCTTCCAGGGACTCGGTGCCGAACGCGAGCAGCGGAGTCGCCTCGCCCACTCCAACGCCGTCGGCATCGTGCAGGCGCACGATCACTCCCTCGCGCGTCGACAGCGTCCCCTGCGCCGTGGTGATCGGCCGCGCCAATCGCAGGGAAAACCGCTCGAGCTCGAGCTTCATCGCGCCAGCCCCACCGCGAAGAGCAGCCCAAAGACCAGCTGCAGCCGCGCGGTCCCGGCGAGCGCCTGGTTGAGGACCGGCCCGGACTCCCGCCGCACCAACCGAAACGGCGCCGCCGCCAGCGGCAGGGCGAGCAGACACAGGAGCACCCACGGCCCGGCCTTCCCCGTCAGCCACAGCGCGATCGGCGTGGAGAACGCCGCCGCGACCATCACCGCCCACTCCGCCCGCCCGAAGCCGGTGCCCAGGCGCACCACCAGCGTCCGCTTTCCCGCGCGCGCGTCGGTGGGCTGGTCCCTGACGTTGTTCACCGCGAGCAACGCGACGCCCAGCGCGCCCACGGGGATCGCCGCGAGCACTGCCGTGGACGTGAGCGCGTGGGCCTGGAGGAAGTACGTTCCCCCGACCGCGACGCCGCCGAAGAAGACGAAGACGAAGAGGTCGCCGAGCCCGTGGTACGCGAGCGGGTACGGGCCTCCGGTGTAGGCATAGCCCGCCGTCACCGAGCACAGCCCGATCACCAGCATCGGCCACCCGCCGGCGAAGACGAGGTAGCTGCCCACGGTGATCGCCAGGGCGAAGCAGACCAGCGCCCCGGCCTTCACCTTCGCCGGTGCGAGCAGCCCCGCCTGGGTGACCCGCACCGGCCCCAGCCGATCGCTGGAGTCGGCCCCGCGAACGAAGTCGAAGTAGTCGTTGGCGAGGTTGGTTCCGATCTGGATCAGCAGCGCGCCCAGCAGCGCCATCGCGGCCGCAACCGGCTGAAAGGCGCCATCCCGCAGCGCGAGCGCCGACCCTACCGCGACTGGAACGATCCCGGCGACGAGCGTCCTGGGCCGCGCAGCCTGCCACCAGATCGCGGAGCTCACGGCCGCCTCGGAAACTTCGAGAAGTCGGGCTTCCGGCGCTCGAGGTAGGCGT
>JAYVRT010000403.1:0-1907 GCA_043776025.1 Archangiaceae bacterium
GGCGAGAAGTCAGAGGGCTACGCGCTGGTGTGCGTCGGGACTGTGAAGGGCGCCTGCCGAATCGAGCCCGCGCCCTGACGCGTCTGCCCAGTGGACCCAGGACCGGCCCTGAGGTGCGTGGTGTTTTCTGCTGAGGCTTGCGGTGCTCGACCCGATCAGGCCCCTCGATCGCGGTGTTCTCTGACTCACGGCCGCGGCCTTCGACTCTTTTAGCGTATGAGAATGAATGGAGCAGGCTTGCGCAGCTGCGACCCCGAATGAAACCGGTGGCCTGCGCGGGCAGGGCGCAGGGTACCCGGAAAAAATTCGCGTCACGACACCTCTGGCAGAGTGGAAGAAGCGCTTAACCACTTCGCGCGGGCGTGCGCGCTGTCCCAGCGACTGCCCGCGATGGCGAAGCGGGGTGAGCGGAGGTCGAGAACTCTTTCAGAGGTGTCGTGCCGTGAACTTTCTCCGGGTACCCCACGGCTCGGTCGCGCATGGCGGGGGATTCATTGGGCCGGCGGATCAGCACCGACGCGAAAAGTAATTCTCATTCGCGAGAAGAGTCGAAGCCACCGGCCGTGAGTCGGTGAACGTCACGCAATCGAGGGCCCGCTTGCGTCGAGCAACGCAAGCCACAGCAGAAAAAACATGCGCCCTCAGTGCCGTTCCCGATCTCCACGCTCTTGCCCGGTGGGGCCCTGACGATCTACTTCTTCTTCCCTGTCGCCTTCTTCACCGGCTCCTGCGCGACGGGCTCCGGCTTCTTGAGCCGCAGCAACTCGAGCACGGGCGCGAAGTCACCATCGACCGCCACGCCCCACCCATCGACACGGAACGCCTCGAGCACCTTCTTCCCCTCGGGGCTTCCATCCATGCGACCGAACGTTCCGATCACGTCGTTGACGCGCTTGGGGGGGAAGAAGTCGCGCGCGGCGATCACCTCGTTGGGCAGGTTCCCCGTCGAGGCGAGCACGGTGAAGTCGCTCATCGGCGGTGAATCTTCGCAGCCCGTCGCGACCACGGCCTTCCCCTCGGCGGGCTCGTTCGCGAACGTCGCGCCCACGTCGACCTTGCCCTCGCGCACGGCCTTGCACACCGCGGGGTGATCTCCCGAGAACACCTCTTCGGCGAAGAAGCCGTCGGGCTTGAGGTTCTCCTTCGCCAGCATCTCGCGCGCGAACAGGTAGCCCGAGGTCGAGGACTTCGAGACGAACGCGACCTTCTTGCCCTTGAGCTGCGCGAGCGTGGTGAGCGGCGAGCCCTGCTTCACGACGAAGGCCGCGCGGTAGAACAGCGAGCCCTTGCGCGTGGCCTTGCTGAGCGCGGCGACGCCGCTGTTCTTCTGCATCGCCTGCACGAAGGCGTACGGGGTAATCCACGCGAGGTCGACCTTGCCCGCGGCGAGCGCGTCCGTGAGCTCCTCGTTGGTGGTGAAGCGCACCACCTTCACGGGGCCCTTGAGCGCTCTGGTCAGGTACGGCTCGACGATCGCCGGCACCTTCTCGGCCGCCTCGGGGCCATAGGGCTGCGAGATGCCGAACGTGAGCGGATCTTCCGCGCGCGCGGTCGCGGCGAAGAGGAGGGCGGCGCAGCAGACAGGACGGAGCATGGGGCGCACTGTGCCGCAGCCCCCGACGCGCACCAACGGGTTGTTGTAAGCCCTGACCATGCTCGCCCTGGGCCTGACACTGACGTTGCTCGCCGCGCCCGAAGCGCACCTCGTCGCCCCCGGCGAAGAGCTGCTCACGCCCGCCGACCTCCAGGCCCTCGATCGCGAGCTCCGGATCATCACCGGCAACATCCAGCTGCTCAAGCCGCAGGTTCCGAAGGGCTTCGTCGTCGGCATGGCGCTGGGCTTCTCGTTCGGCGTGCTGGTGCTGCCCGGCCTCCCGATGGTGGTGATCGGCTCGACCAGCTCGGGC
>JAYVRT010000404.1:0-6104 GCA_043776025.1 Archangiaceae bacterium
GGGCACAGCTCGTCGTTGAGCTGCTGCTGCTTCGACAGCGCCAGCAGTCCCACCACACCGCCGGCGAACAACGCTCCGGCTCCGGCGGTGATGATCGACACCGAGAGCACGCGCGAGGGCGGCGGCGGCAGCGGAGAGCCGGTGGCCTCCGCCGCGGCGTAGGGCACCAGCGAGCGCAGCGTCTCGAGATCCGGAGCGAGCCGGGTGCTGCGCGCCACGCTCTGGCCCTTCTGGGTGTCCACCATCTGCAGCGACAGCTGGTAGGCGCTGCCGACCCGCGCCAGCTGCCCAGAGAGGACGAAGCGGGCCTCGCTCGCGGCGCCCAAATCGAGGGCGCAGGCCGAGGGGTCGGCGTCGCAGCCGCCCAACAGCTCCCGGCGGCGCTCGGCGCCGAGCAGCGTCTCGAGGTCACGGCTGGAGATGACCCGGAACAGCTTCCGGCTCGACAGGCTCGCGACCACCGCATCGGTCATCGCCAGCGCCTGCTCGACCGAGGTCCCCTGGGGAGTGAGGTTCGACACCGCCAGCCGCGGCAACTCTTCATTCACCGCGGCGGCGGGAGCGGGGGCGGCGGCGGGCGGGGACACCGGGGCCGGCACCTGGGCGCGGGCGAGGCCAGCGCCCAGCGTGGCGACGAGAATCCAGCTGCAGGTCAGGCGTTTCACGGCGCGGCAGGTTACCCCACGTTGGCGCGTTGGCTCCTGGCGAGTGCTCTGACCCAGGCGTGGTGAGCACCGCGAGAAGGCACAGCCCGATGCGAGACGGCACACCCCAGACGCGGGCACAGCAGGCGCCAGTACGCACGTCGAGGAGCACGGCGAGGCCTTGCGTCGCAGCGAGAGGATCGGCCTGCGCAGCGATCACCACGCCCCGGTCGGAGCACCAGGCGATCCGCACGGGCCTTTCGCGTTAGCGTCACCGTTCACCGATGGCGCAGCCTGCCACCAGCGAAGCGTCGTACCGGGTGCGGCTCGAGGGGCGCGCCGAGGCGCTCGACGTGGCGCGAATCCGGCTCAAGGCGCTCAAGCAGATGCTCGACGCCTTTCGCTGGCGGGGGCGGCTGCGGGAAAACACCGCCCTGTTGCGGGAGACCGCCTCCGCGCAGGGCGCCGTCGAAGAGGCGCTGTCGGTGCTCAGCCGGCGGGCGAAGGTCGAGCAGTGGCCGACGACCTCGGAGGTGATGCGCTGCGCCGCCGACGTCGAACGGCTCGCCAACCAGGTCGCCGCGCTGGCGCTGCGCCGGCTGGGCCCTGCGTCGCGCCACGAGGACCTTTCCCAGCGCCTCGAGCGGCTCGAGCTGTTGGTGCTCGCCACCCCGCGGCTGGTGTTGCCCGGGCACCGTTGGAAGACGGCGCAACAGCTGCTGCCCCAGACGCTGCCGGAGGTGCGGCGGGCAGCGGACTTCATCGCGGTGGCGGAGCCGCTGTTCAAGCGGCCAATGCAGCCGGCCCAGGTGCTGCCCTTTACCCCCGAGGAAATCGACCGCCTGACCGCCGCCTGGCCCGACGGGCAAGCCGCGCTCGCGGGGATGTGGACCCGCGTCACCCGCATCGACAGCGCGGGCACGCTCACCGGGTTTCTCCGCCGGCGCTCCAACACGCCCCCGAAACAGCCGGCGCGAAACGGCGCCGAGGTGCTGCTCGCCGCCGAGTTCTGGAGCCGCTTTGCCTTCGCCCGGCTCAAGGAGCTCGCCAGTGCTCGGGTCGACCCGGTTGCGCTCGACGACGCCGAGCTCTTCACCGTCGTCCGCTGGCTCGTCGCCCGCCAGACGAACGCCGACGCCCGCCTCGAGAGCTCCCCACTGCTGCGCGACGAGCGCGCCGGCCTGCTCGAGCTCGCCGTCGAGCTCGCCTCGATTCCGACCAGGCCCCAGGCGAACACCCACGGCACCGCCGCCTGGTGGCGCCGGCTCCACGAGCGCGGAGTGCGCGCCCAGCCCGCCGCCGGGCAGACCGACTTTCAGAAGCTGGAGGACAACCTGCAGCTGTTCCTGCGGGTACTCCAGCGGCCGGACAACACCCCGCCGGTCTACCGCGCCCTCGCCACCCTGCCCCACGCGCCGGCCAGCGCCCAGAGCGAGCCCGGCACCCTCGTCGAGCTAATCGAAGCGATGCGCTCGAAGCTCGGCTGAGGCTTCAGACGCGCATCGGCATCACCACCGCGGTGTACGACTTGTCACCGGGGGCATGGACGACGCCGGGGCTGTGCTCGTCGCCCAGCTCGAGCGCAATCTCGTCGCCCTCCATCACCGACAGGACGTCGAGCAGGTAGCGGGCGTTGAATCCGATGGTCAGCGCGCCGCCGCGGTAGGCGACCTCGATGTCGTCCTTCGCCTCGCCGAGGTCGGGGTTGTTGGCGGTGATGCGCAGCTGGTTCTCGCCCAGCGACAGCTTCACCGCGTTCGACTTGTCCGCCGACAGCAGCGAGATGCGTTTGAGGCCTTCGAAGAGGCGCGCGCGCGGCACCAGCAGCTGCTTCTCGCCTTCCTTCGGAATCACCCGCTGGTACTCGGGGAACTGGCCGTCGATCAGCCGCATCACCATCGACAGGCCCGGCTTCTTGAAGAGCGCCGAGTTCTCGGCGAAGCCCAGCTGGCACTCGGCGTCGGGCGCTTCTTCCAGCAGGCGCTTGAGCTCAAAGAGGCCCTTGCGGGGGATGATGACGCCGCTCTTGAGCTTGAAGTCCCCCGACAGCTCGCGCTCGATCAACGTCAGCCGGTGGCCGTCGGTGGCGACCATCCGCACCTTGCCGCCCTCGCGGGGCTCGAAGAAGACGCCGTTGAGGATGTAGCGGGTCTCGTCGGTGGAGATCGCGAACGAGGTCTTCTTGATCATCTCCAGCAGGGTGCCGCCGCCGATCTTCACCAGGGGAGCGTTCTCTTCCTTCGGCAGCTTCGGAAATTCTTCCGGCGCCATCCCGACGATCTTGTAGTGCGCCGGGCCGGAGGTGATTTCGGCGTAGTTGTTGGGCAGCTTCTTCAGCGTCAGCTGCGCTTCGGGCAGGTTCTGGACGATGTCGAAGACGTACGTCGCCGAGAGCGTGACCGCCCCGGGCTTGATCACCTCGGCGGGGTGCTCGCTGACGATGCCGATGTCGAGGTCGAAGGCGGTGACCGTCACCCCCGTCTTGGTCGCGTTGACCAGGACGTTGGAGAGGATCGGCATGGTCGACTTGCGCTCGACGATGCCCTGGGCGCGGTGGAGCGCTTTCTTCAGCTCATCGGCTGCAATGCGGAATTCCATGGCGTGGCTCGTCTAGCCCACGGCCTGTGTATTCTCAACGAGTTGCTGCTCGCCCTGCCCCCTTCGTCAGCGGGGCGAGCAGGCCCCAAAAACCCGCGCATTCTGCGGCGCGATGCGAAGGACGAATGATGAGGCCGAATTCGAGCGGCCGCAACGAAGTGTCTTCCCCACAGGCGCCGCGCAAGTAGGCTCGACGCGGTGGCTCGCCGACCCAAGACTCCTCGCTGGCTCCTGGCGGCCCGCACCCGCGACGCCCCCGCTGCCGAGAAGCCAGACTGGCTCTCCCGCGCGCTCTCCCGCGCCGGGGCGCTGCCGCTCAAAGAAGCCGAAGAGGCGATCGCCGCGGGGAAGGTGAAGGTCGAGGGCAAGACGGTGAGGGAGCCGTTTGCCCCGGTGCAACCGGACAGCAAGGTGACCCTCGAGGGCCGCGCGGTTGACCTGCGGCCGGTGACGCGGGTGCTGATGTTTCACAAGCCCGCGGGGGTGGTGACGTCGGATCATGATCCGAAGAAGGTCGGCACGGTCTTCCAGCGGCTGGGCCAGGTGCTCCCGCCAGACCTCGTCGGCTTCGGGTGGCACGCGGTCGGGCGCCTGGATCGCGACACCACCGGGCTGCTGCTTTTCACCAACGACGAGCGCTTCGTCGCCCACGCCACGTCGCCGGAGACCAAGCTGCCCAAGCGTTACGTCGCCACCATCTCCGGACAGGTGACGGCGCAGAAGCTCGCGCTGCTGCGCAAAGGGCTGGAGCTTGATGGGGTGCTGACCCGGCCCGCGAAGGCAGCGCTGCTTCCCGACGCGCGCGTCGAGCTCACCTTGACCGAAGGCCGCCACCACCAGGTGAAGCGGATGCTCGGCGCGGTGGGCCTGCCGGTGCTCGCGCTGCACCGTGAATCCATCGGCACGCTGGCGGTGGATGTGCTCGAGGGACAGTGCCGGCTGCTGGCCGACAGCGAAGTCGTTGAACGCCTCGGCTACACCCCCCGCCACGGCTAACCCCGGTTGGCGTGCGGCCTTCGGTTCGGGCACACTGCCTGCAGAAGGTTGGCTTCGTTCAGCCATTCCCCCAGCTACCACCCGACGCAACCCTCAGTTTTCTGAAGGTCTCCCAATGAAAATCCGCCTGCTCGCCGCCGCCCTCGCCTTCTGCACCGCCCTTGTCTTCGGCGGCTGCTCCCGCCCGGTCGACGGCTACACCAGCGCCCAGGGCTCGGTCGGAGCGACCCACGACGACGCCCTCGTCTTCGCCGCCGACACCGACACCGACCAGATTTACGTCTTCGACACGGTCGGACAGAAGCTGGTGGCCTCGGTGAAGGTGGGCAAGTCGCCGGAGAAGGTCCTCGTCGCCAGGGACGACACCCTCTTCGTCACCAACCGGATGGACCGCAGCGTCAGCGTCGTGCGCCGCGGCGACTGGAAGGAAGCAGTGCGGCTCAAGGTCGGCATTGAACCGGTGGCGATGGCGCTCACCGGGGACCAGAAGACGCTCTACG
This sequence comes from Archangiaceae bacterium, assembly GCA_043776025.1. Lineage (GTDB taxonomy): Bacteria > Myxococcota > Myxococcia > Myxococcales > Myxococcaceae > JAYVRT01. The sequence continues at coordinate 4,739 of JAYVRT010000404.1, forward strand.
TCGTCAGCAGCACCGCCCTCGACACCCCGGAGCTCGGCATCGTCTCGGCGATCGACGTCGCGACGCTGCAGACGAAGTGGGAAGTGAAGGTCGGCCACGAGCCCCGCGGTCTCGCGCTCGTCGACGGGAACCGGGCGCTGGTCTCGCTCTTCAAGGACGGCGACGTCGCGCTGGTGGACCTCTCGAACGGGAAGCTGATCAGCGGCAGCCAGTCGCAGGAAATCTTGAGCCAGCTCAACACCCCGACCAACGGCGTCGGCTTCCAGGGTGGTCCCAACGGCGGAGGCGCCGGCGAGCCGCTGCCCCCGGGCGGTAAGGGCTTCGGGCTCACCACCTCGCGCCCTCGCGGCATCGAGGCGCTCGCGGTCTCGCCCGACGGGCTGCAGGTCTACGCGGCGTCGCGGCTCTCCTCCGACGGAGTCCTCCCCTCGACGCCGACGCTGGTTCAGGGCTGCGCAGACCCGGCGACCTGTGCCACCACCGACCTCGGCGGTGGCGGCGACGGCTACAGCGGCGGCAGCTGCGGCGCGACCGCGGTCTCCTCCCCTGCCCTGCTGACCTTCAAGGCCGATGGGTCGCCGATGCTCGACGACGTCGTCAGCTGCCAGTCGAAGACGTCCGACCGGCCGCCGATGATCCTCAACTCCGGCAACTCGACGATTCCGCTCCAGGGCCCGTCGGCGGTGGTCGTCGACCGCACCGGCTCGTTCGTTTACGTCGTCAACCACGACTCGAACAACGTGGCGGTCGTCGGCACCAGCCAGCGCGCGGCGGCGACGCAGAGCAGCGCCTTCGACAATGTCGCCCCGCCGAAGGCGGGCCTCTTCAGCGGCGGAGGGACGGTGAAGAGCGTGGTCGACGTCGGCGCCGGCCCCACGGGCATCGCGCTCTCGCAGGACGGGCTGCGCGCCTGGGTCTACAACGCGTTCGACCACTCCCTCTCGGTGATTGAGTCCACCCCCGGCACCGCCTCGACGCCGGCGACGCTGCGCACAGTGAAGACGGTGGTCCTCGGCAGCGACGTCCTCGCGCCGGACGTGGTGGTCGGCCGCAAGCTCTTCTTCACCACCAACGACTCCCGGATGAACAACCTCGCGACCGGCATCAGCTGCGGCACCTGCCACCTCGACGGCCGCGAAGACGGCCACGTCTGGAACTTCACCCAGGGCCCGCGGCAGACCCCGTCGCTCGCCGGCCGTCACCTCGCCCAGACCGCGCCTTTCCACTGGGGCGGCGAGTTCGCCACCATCGGCGACTTCATGACCCACACCGTGACCAACCGCATGGGCGGCAAGGGCATCGACGACCAGATGGAGCGGCAGATCGCCGCCTTCATCGCCACCATCCCCGCGGCCGACAACCCCAA
>JAYVRT010000405.1:0-6098 GCA_043776025.1 Archangiaceae bacterium
GGGTATTGTTTGGGGGAAACTTCTGCCTACTGGTATGCGACAATTAACCATCTTTCCTTCAGGAGCGTGCATGGGCTCAACCATCGGCAGCCGTCCCCCTGTGTCCACCGTCGCCCCCACCGCGCGCGCCAGCACCGCCTCGGCCGCGACCGCCGCCCCGGCCGCCGGTTCCTCTGACACCTTCGCCGCCGGCGGCTCCAGTGGCCCGTTCGGCCGCAAGACGATCAGCCAGACCCCCGATCAGATCAAGGCGATGAGCTCCGACGAGGTGAAGAAGTTCGAGCCCGCCGAGATCATGGGGATGACGAAGAACCAGTTCGACGCGTACACCAGCAAGGCGCCCTTCGACAGCCTGTCCAAGGATCAGAAGCGCGCGGTGCTCCGCAAGACGATTCTGCAGGACCTGCTGCAGTACCTCGTCGACGACATGTCGAAGCACGACAAGCTCGGCGCCGACGCCTGACCCTCGAAGACCGCTTGTAAAAGCTCCTGAAAAATCGGAGCCTTGAGGAGTGGGATCTATCCAACTGAAACGCGGCCTGCCGGCGCTCGCCGCGCTGTGCCTCTGTGCCTGTCTGGCGAGCCCTCCCCCGCATCCGCGCGCGCTCGAAGCCAACGAGCTGTGCACCCTTTACATCTCGCAGGGCGACCTGACGCGGGCAGAGGTGCAGTGCGATCTCGGGCTCCAGTTCTCGCCCCAGTACGCCGACCTCTGGGTCAACAAAGGGCTGATCGCGCTGCGGCGGGAGCACATCCCCGAAGCGAAAGAGCACTTCATCAAGGCGCTCCGCTACAACCAGGAGCAGGCGCAGGCCTACAACAACCTCGGGTACATCTATTACAAGGACCGCGCCTTCGGGAAAGCGCACGACAACTTCCAGCGCGCTCTGAAGGTGAACCCCGACTACATCGAGGCCCGGTACAACCTGGCGCTTTGTTACAAAGACATGGGCGAGAAGGACAAAGCGAAGAAGGAGCTGCGGACGATCATCGCCGTCAACAGCTCGATCGCCGATGCCCACGCCCAGCTGGGCGCGATCCTCCATGAGGAGACGGCCAACGAAGAGGCGGTGCTCGAGCTGCGCGCCGCCGTCGATCTCGACCCCAAGTTCGCCGAGGCCTGGCTGGAGCTGGGCAACACGTTGATGGACGACAGCAAGTTTGGTGAGGCTGCCGACGCCTACACCGCGTGCATCGACGCCGACCCGGGCAACGCCTCGTGCATGAACAACGTCACCATCGCCACCCGGAAGGCCCACCTCGCCGACACCGCGCTCAAGGAGATCAAGGACAACGCCACCGGCGCGAACTCTCCCGAGGGGATGTTCACGCTCGCCCGTGGCTACAAGGAGAAGGGGCTGCGCAGTGAGGAAGAGCGCACCTACCGCAAGTGCCTCAAGCTCGACTCCAAGTTCGCTCTTTGCCACTACGGGCTGTTCGAGCTGTTCAAGGAGGATCACCGCGAGAAGGAGGCGAAGATCGCCTGCCAGAACTTCATCAAGTTCGCGGACACCGCCGACTACAAAGCGCAGGTCGAAAACTGCGAGCGGTACGTCAGCGCCAACACCTACTGATCCGGCAAAAAAGGGAGCAATGGCCGTCCGGCTTACGGTCAAGCAGCGCAGTGAAGCGGGCGGCGCCGAGAAGCCGTCTGCCGTGCTGCTCGAAGACGAGATCATCACCCTCGGGCGTGACGCGAAGTGCCAGGTGGTGCTCGCGCAGCAGGCGGTCTCGCGCGCCCATGCCCGCATCTCCCGCGACGGCTCGCTGTTCTTCGTCGAAGACCTGGGCAGCGCGTACGGCACCCAGATCAACGGGAGCAAGCTGCCCAAGGGAGAGAAGCACCTGCTGCGCAATGGCGACGTGATCGCGATCGCCCAATTCGACGTCACCTTCGATCGTGTCGCCGAGGGCCAGACGAACGAGGCCGGCAACACCGGCTTCATCGCCCGCAAGGTGGTGAAGGACGTGATGCGCGGCCTCGCGGCCGGCGGCGAGCTCCCCTACTTCCGGATCATGAACGGCCCCCGCGAAGGCCAGCGGATCGAGATCAACGACGCCCAGGAGTACGTGATCGGCCGCGAAGAGGGCGTGGAGATCGTCCTCAAGGACGACCTCGTCTCGCGCAAGCACGTGAAGATCCGGCGCGACTGGTCCGGCACGCACGCCGAAGACCTCGGGAGCCGCAACGGCTTCAAGATCAACAAGAAGCGCACCAAGAAGAAGACCCTGCGCGACCGCGACGAGCTCGAGGTCGGCACCACCCGCATGCTCTTCATCGACCCCTCGGAGGTCCGCGAGGCCCCGGTGGTGCTCCCCGACGACGAAGAAGAGCGCACCATCGCCCCCGGCCCCGACGAGCCGGAGCCCGAACCCGAGCCTGTAGAAGCGAAGTCGGAGCCCGAAGTCCCCGCGGTGGAAGAGCCCCCCGCCGAGCCCGACCCCGAAGCTGGAGGCACGCGCGAAGCGCCGCCCGAAGAGCCCAACCCCGACGAAGAGCTCCCGCCCGAAGAAGGTGGTGACGAAGCCCCGGCGAAGCGCATCGACTTCTCCGACAAGCGAACCCTGGCCCTGCTGGGAGTCGCCGGCCTGCTGGGAATCGTGGCGATCGTCTTCCTGATCCTGCTGCTGGTCGGAGCCTAACCCCGCGTAGCCAGCCCCCTGCCTTGCGGCAGCGCTTCGCCGTCGAGCCTGAGCCAATTTCTAGGCGGCCGCGAGGAGCCCGCGGAGTGTGGCCGCATCTACATGAGCAGGCACCGGAGTGGCCAACAACGAAATTGGCCAGGATCGGCGGTGAAGTTTGTTTAGCGGGTGCTGATGCGGGCGACCGGCTGAATGTTGAGCTCGGGCGAGAGCTCCTGGTAGCTGACCACCGAGAACGGCGGGTTGAACTCGTACTCGAGCAGCTTTCGCACGTACCGCCGAATGTCCATCGAGGTGAGGATCACCGGGCGCTGCGCGGTGGGCGGCAGGTGGCCACACTCGTTCTTCACCGCCTGGACAATCTCCTGGGCGATGTCGGGCTCGAGGGCGAGGTGGGTGCCGGCGGAGGTCCGCTTGATCGACGCACGGATCGCCTCTTCGATCTGCGGGTCGAGCAGGTACACCACCAGGGTGTTCGTCCCGCGGGCGTACTTGTGCGAGACGTAGCGCTTGAGCGAGCTGCGCACGTGCTCGGTGAGCATCACGCTGTCTGCCTCGGTCTGCCCGTTCTCGGCGATTGCCTGGAGGATCCCTCGCAGGTCGCGCACCGAGATCTCTTCCTCCACCAGACGCCCGAGGATGTCGGTCAGCTTCAGCACCGAGACGACCTTCGGCACGACCTCTTTGACCGTCGCGGGGAAGGCCTTCTCCAGTTGGTCCAGCATCGTCTGGACCTCCTGCACCCCAAGGAACTCGCGCGCGTACCGGCGCAGCACCGCCGCGAGGTGGAGAATCATGTAGCCCGGCACATCCCAGGTGGTCAGGCCGGTGGACTCCAACATCTCCTTGCTCGCCTCGGGCACCCAGGCCGCGGGCTGCCGCGTCGCCGGGTTGATCGCCTCGAAGCCCTGCACGTTCATCAGCCGCAGGCGGTCGGCGGTGTCGTTGACGAGGATGTGGCCGAGCGTCGCCTGCCCGGTGACCACCGGCACCTCGTTGATCTGGATCTGGTAGGCGCCCGGCGGCAGGCCGGGGTTTCCACGCGCGCGGACGCCCGGGTAGCGCACCCCCAGCTCGACGAAGAGGCCATCGCGCATGAAGGGGATCAGCTCGAAGAGGAACTTCCCGTTGTCCTGCCGCGAGTCGACGAACGACACCAGCGCGTCGGAGACCTCGAGGACGATCGGGGTCACCACCGGGATGAAGAGCTCGGAGTCGGGGTTGATCGGCTCCTTCGGCGCCGGCTCGACGGCCGCGGGGGGCGCATCGCCGTTCTCGCCTTTCTCCTCCTCGTCGACCTCTCCGTTGGCGATCTTCTTCGCCTTCTTCAGCATCAGGTAGGCGCTGGTGCTCGCGCCGGCGCCGAGGAGGAAGAAGGGGATCTTCGGCAGCCCGGGGATCAGCGCCAGACCGATGAGCATCCCGCCGGCGATCGCGATCGCCTTCGGGTAGGCGGTCAGCTGGCCGCCGATGTCCTTGCCGAGGTGGGAGCCCTCTTCCTCGCCGCCGACGCGGGTGACGATGATACCCGCCGCGGTGGAGATGAGGATCGCGGGGATCATCCCGACCAGGCCGTCGCCGATGGTGAGCAGGGAGTACTTCTTCGCCGCGTCGCCGACCGCCAGCCCCTTCTGCATCACGCCGATCGTCAGGCCGCCGACGATGTTGATCACGGTGATGATGATGCCGGCGATCGCGTCGCCTTTGACGAACTTCATCGCGCCGTCCATCGCGCCGAACAGCTGGCTCTCGCGCTCGAGGTCGCGGCGCTTGCGGCGGCCCTCTTCCATCTCGATCGCGCCGGCCCGCAAGTCGGCGTCAATCGACATCTGCTTGCCAGGCATCGCGTCGAGGGTGAAGCGGGCGGCGACTTCGGCGACGCGCTCCGAGCCCTTGGCGATGACGATGAAGTTCACCACCACGAGGATGACGAAGATGATCCCGCCGACCACCATGTTGCCGCGGGCGACGAACTGGCCGAAGGCGAGCACGACCTCGCCGGCGTCGCCGGTGGAGAGGATCAGACGCGTCGTCGAGACCGTGAGCGCCAGCCGGTACATCGTGGTGATCAGCAGCAGGGTCGGAAAGACGGTGATCTGCAGCGCGCTCGGAATGTAGAGGGCGATCAGGACGATGATCACCGAGAGGCTGATGTTGATCGTCAGCAGGATGTCCAACAAGAACGTCGGGAGCGGGACGATCATCATCCCGATGATCGCGACCACGACGATCGCGAGGACGATGTCCGAGTACTTGTTGATGAACGAGTTCTTGTTGCCCGACACGCTGGGCAGGCAGCTTACTCACACCACCCCCAAAGCGCACCCTACCTGCGGGCGCGCTTGAGCAGCGCTTTCGCCATCCGCAGCAGGCGCGAGGCCCGCTCGACAAACGGGTCCTCCGGCGCGCCGATCTTCAGGGCGCGGGTGAGATCCTCGAGCGCCCCCTTGAGCTTCCCGCGGTTGAGGCGGATCTCGCCCCGGTAGACGAGGGCGGAGACGTCGGTCGGGTCGAGGTCGAGCGCGATCTGGAACAGCGAGAGCGCCCGGGTCTGATCCTTGAGCGCGAGGTAGATCGTCCCCAACATCGTGTGGGCGAACGCATCCTTCGCGCCGGTGCCCACCAGCCCCTCGAAGATCACCCGCGCCTCCTCGACCCGCCCCAGCTCGAACAGCTGGTGCCCGAAGAGCGAGAGATCGGCGACTTCCTGCGGCGTCTTGCGCGCCTCGCCAGCCACTGCGGCGAGCGAGTTCTCAACCAGCGGAATCTCTTTGGTGCGGCGCCGCTTCTTCTCCGGCCCCTGGCGTCGGCCGCCTTGCGGCGCCGCCTGGACCTCGGGGATCACCGCCTCGGCTTCGGTGACGACCTCATCGACCGAACGGATCTCGGGAATCGTCTGGGTGAAGCGCGGCGCCGCTGCCCGAACCTTCTTGGGGAAGTAGATGACCGGCACGGGTCCGATCGTACCCACGCGCTTCGTCGACCGCGGCATCGGTGGCGAGACGGCGTTTCCACCGCCTCGTGGGCCCAACGGCTACTTCTTCTTCCCGCTCGCCTTCGCGGCTGGAGCGGCTTTCTTCGCGGGCGCTGCAGCGGGCTTGCTGGCCTTTTTCGCCGGAGGGGCCCCTTCGCCCGCGCCTTCCTTCTGCGCCTGCTCGATCATCTCGAGCGCCGCGGCGGCGAGGACCCGCGCGCGATGGGTCAGCGGATCAGCGCCCTTCGGGTCGAGCTCGACCGCCCGCTTGAAGTCCTGCGCCGCCTCGAGGATCTTGCCCTGCCGCAGGTAGACCTCGCCGCGGTTGACGAACGAGGCGATCTCCTTGTCGTTGAGGGTGATCGCCCGGTCGAAGCACTTGAGCGCGTACTCCAGATCTTCCTGCGCCAGGTACACCGCGCCGAGCGCCGTCAGGTAGTAGGACTCTTTGGGGTCGAGGGCGTTGAGGCCGGAGAAGATC
>JAYVRT010000406.1:0-1901 GCA_043776025.1 Archangiaceae bacterium
GGTCGAGGGAGAGCGGCTGCAGGTGGTGGCGATCGGCGGGGGCGCCGCGGTGTTCGCCTTCGTCGAGCCGAGCGCGCTGACCCAGACGAAGCTCGACGACGCGGCGTGGAAGCAGTTCCGCTTCGGCAACGCCGAGGGCGGGCAGACCGGGTGCTTGCGGAAGTTCCCGGTGGGGACGCCGCTGTACGACTCGCCCGCTGGCCGCGTCGTCGGGGTGCTGATCGATCGCGCCACGCCGTGGGGCAAGTGGGGCGAGGCCAGGCTTGCCGGCGCCAGCTGGGCCAAGCTGAGGCTCGGCGTCGGCCTCGGGCCGCTCGAGCTGTGGATCAAGGACACGCCCGGCGACTGGTGCCCGCTTTAGGCAGTCTGGTCCGTATCCCGAGCGAACCGCCGCGCAGCTAAAGCAGCGAGCGGAACGCGGCCTCGTCGAGCACCTTCACCCCGAGCTCCGCCGCCTTCTTCAGCTTCGAGCCGGCCTCTTCGCCAGCGACGACGAAGTCGGTTTTTTTCGAGACGCTGCCCGCCACCTTGCCCCCGCGGCGCTCGACCTCTTCCTTCGCAGCCTCGCGGGTCATCGTCGTCAGCGTCCCGGTGAGGACCACCGTCTTCCCGGTGAACGGCCCGCCCGCCACCTTCTCGGGCGGCTCGGGGACGATCGGCACCCGCAGCAGCGCCTCGACGACGGTCCGGTTGGCTTCCTGGTGAAAGAAGGTGTGGATCTCCCGCGCCATCTGGGGGCCGATGTCCTTCACGCTCTGCAGCGCTTCCTCGTCGGCGTCCATCATCGGCTTCACGTCGCCGAAGTGATCCGCCAGCGCCTTCGCCGTCGCCTCGCCCACCTGGGGAATCCCCAGGCCGTAGATGAAGCGGCGGAGCGTCGTCTTCTTGCTCCGCTCGAGCGCGGCGATCAGGTTCTGGGCGCTCTTCTCGCCCATCCGTTCCAGGGTCATCAGCGTGGGGACCGTCAACAGATAGAGATCCGCCAGCGTGGCCACCTGCTTCGAGTCGATCAGCTGCTGCGCCAGCTTCTCTCCCAGCCCCTCGATGTCGAGCGCGGTGCGCGTCGCCCAGTGGCGAATTCGCCCGGTCAGCTGCGCCGGGCAGGACAACCCGGTGCAGCGCAGCGCCGCCGCTCCTTCTTCCCGCGCGGTGGCCGAGCCGCAGACCGGGCAGGCCTTGGGGAAGACGAACTTCTTCTCCTTCCCGGTGCGGCGCGACTCGATCACCTTGACGATCTCGGGGATCACGTCGCCGGCGCGGCGGAGGAAGACCCAATCGCCGATCAGCACCCCTTTGCGGTTGAGCTCGTCCTCGTTGTGCAGCGTCGCCCGCGAGACCGTCACCCCTCCGACGAACACCGGCTTGAGCGCCGCGCAGGGCGTCAGCACCCCGGTGCGGCCGACGCTGACGAAGATGTCCTCGACGTACGCCTCGACCTCTTCCGGCGGGAACTTGTAGGCGATCGCCCAGCGCGGGCTCTTCGACACCTGGCCCAGCCGCTGCCGCCAGTCCTCGTCGTCCACCTTCACCACCAGCCCGTCGATCTCGTAGGGCAGACCGTGGCGGTCCTTCATCAGGGCCTGATACGCCTCGCGCACCCCCTCGATCCCCAGGGCCACCGCGCGGCGCGGGTTCACCGGCAGTCCGACCTCTTCCATCCACTGCAGCTTCTCGCTGTGCCGGGCAAACGCCGGCCCACCTTCGAGCTCTCCCGTCTCGTAGAGGAAGACGCTCAGGGGCCGCTCGGCGGTCATCTTCGGGTCGAGCTGCCGCAGGCTCCCGGCGGCGCTGTTGCGCGGGTTGACGAAGGTCGGCTCGCCGCGCTCCTCGCGCTCCTGGTTCATCTTCGCGAAGTCGGCCTTGCGGATGAACACCTCGCCTCGCACCTCGAGCCGCTTCGG
>JAYVRT010000407.1:0-6089 GCA_043776025.1 Archangiaceae bacterium
CGCCCATTCGGCTGCGCTCGCGCATCAACTCGCCCAGGTGGGCCCACTTGCGGGCGTCGGTCTCCTTGACCTCGGCGGAGTCGCCGAAGCTGATTTCCCGGCCCTTCTTCGCATCGGGTTTCGCCTTGCCCGGCAGGTTCTCGGCGAGCTCCTTCTTGTCCTGGCTGTCGGGCGGAATCAGGTCCCGGGGGAACGGCTGCGCCTTCAGGTGCGCCATCCACGCGCGCTCGAACGCGGGCCACGGCTGCTTGAACGCGGCCTCCACCGCCTGCTTGTCGTTGGCGCCGGCGGCCATCTTCTGCAGCAGGGTCGGCAGCGCCGACTTTCCCCCGGTGCGCTGAATCAGGTCGATGGCGAAGAAGACCTCGGCGAAAGCGGTGGCGGCGTCCTCGGCGGTCGGCAGCAACGCCATCGAGGGGTGCATCTTCGCGAACGGCACGAGGTTGTTCTTGCGCACCCGCGAGCCGAGCAGCGCCAGCGTCGACGGGGTCATCGCGCCCCCGGCGGGGCCACGCCAGCGCGACTCGAGGTACTTGGCCAGCCCCTCGTGCATCCAGATTGGCACTGTGTTCTGGCTGGCGTTGCCGACGACGTAGTGGACGTACTCGTGGGCGAGGGTGTCGAGCCAGTCGTAGCCGCGGACCACCGCCTTCGGCGAGGTCACCATCAGCTTGTTGAACTTGCAGATGGCGATCGTCCCGGTGGTGCGAATCGACTCCACCGTCAGGGTCGAGACCTTCGCCAGTTCCCTGGCGTTGCTGACGATCTCCACCCGGACCTTCTCCTTCGGGGCCCAGCCGAGGTCGGCCTGGAGCGCGTCGTGGATCTTCTCCAGCGCGTCCAGCGCCCAGGGGGCGAGCACCTCGTCCTTCCCCTTGGGGTAGGTGAAGATGAAGTGGGCGCTCTCGGTGCGCGCGTAGTCGTGGGTGATGCGCTCGGTGTCGGCGGCGAGCACCTGCCAGGAGCCGGGCGTCTTGTCGTTGCCGTTCGCCTTGGTGAGGAGGGTGACCGCCTCGGCGTACCGGCCTTCCTCGAAGGCGATCCGGCCGGCGAAGTAGTGCACCGCCGCTGTGCCTTCGCCGGTGAGCTTGGTCAGCTCGGTGAGCTCGACGCGCGCCTTGGCCAGCTGCCAGTCGGCGAGGTCCTGCTCCAGGTTCTGAATCCGCGCCTGCGCCTCGGAGGACAGCCCGGTGTCCACGGCCGGGCCCGCCGCGTGCGCGGCCGAGGCGACGAAGAGCAGCAGCAGCGCGCGCCTCATTTCACCAGCTCCTCGTAGTAGTGCTTGTTCTGCTCCCGGTAGCGGTCGGGAGCGCCCTGCTTCATCGCGTCCATCACGTCTTTGCGCAGCTGCTGGGGCGCGGCGTTCGGGTCCTCGTCGGGGATCTCCACCTTCTCTTTCTTGAAGCCGCCCCCGGAGCGCCGGCCGCCCATCGACAGCGGCATCGGCAGGCCGCCCTTCTTGCCCTTCCCGCTGCCGCCCTGTTGGTCCATCTGCCGCTGCAGCCCGCGCAGCGCCTCGAGCGCGCCCTGCTGCTCACCCAGGCCCTTGCGCGCGTCCTTGCCCTCGAGCGACTGCGCCGCCTGCCCCATCTTCTGGCCGGCCTGTTCCAGCTGCTGTCGCGCGTCAGGGCTGAAGACCGGCGCCCGTTGCGACAGCTCGTCCATCTGCTGCTCCAGCTGCTCGCCGCGCTTCTCCAGCTGCCGCTGCTTCTGCCCCAGCTGCTGCAGTTGCTTCTTGTCCTCTTCGCTGATCATCTGCTGCGGGTTGGGGAAGAGCCCCTTGAGCTTGTCCTCGAGCTCGCCGGCCTTGTCGGCGTCCTTGCGCAGCTTCTCCGCCAGCTCCTTCGATTCCCGGGTGACCTCGGGCGGGTTGGAGAACCGCTCGTCGAGGGCGCGCTGGGCCTGGCCCTGCTGGGCGAGCTCGGCGGCGTGGGGCGTCAGCTGCTGGGCGGACTCGGCCGCGAGGTCGAAGTCGGAGGACTTGAGCGCCTGCTGCAGGTGCTCGAGCTCCTGCAGCGCCTCGCTGCGGGGCCGTTCGAAGCGACTGCCGTAGTGCTCGGTGTCGAGCGTCTCGTACGACTTCTTCAGCTCCTCGGCGCTCTTGAGGAGCTCGGTCTTGAGCGCATCTCCCTTCTGCGCCACCCGCTGCTTCATCTGCTCCTTGTACTTGTCGCGCAGCTCGCGGGTCCGTTCCGAGTTCTGCGCCTGCTGCTGCACCGTGGCGTCGAGGTTCTGTTTGAACTCCTCGAACTTCTGGGCGAGCTCGGGGTCCGCCTGCTCGTCGGCCTCGTCGGACGCCTGGTCGAGATCCTGGAGCATCTCGTCCATCTGCATCGCCAGCTCCTGCATCTTCTTCATCGCCTCGTCCGCCTTGCCTTCGCGAACCAGCTTTTCCATCTCGTCGAGCTGAGAGTTGAGGTCGCGCTTGTCCATCAGCTCCTGCAGCGCCTCGCGGTTGAGGTGCTCGTCGCGGATTCCCTTCGACAGCTCGGCCATCCGTTCCATCAGCTTGCCGATGTCGGCCTTCAGCTGCTCCATCTGCTCCAGCAGGGCGGCCTGGACCTTCTCGTCCCTGGTCCGCTGGAAGTCCTCGAGCAGCTTCGACATCTCCCGCCGGTCGGTGCGCAGCAGCTCGGAAATTTCTTTGAGCTCCTGTAGCCGCTGCCGATCGAGCAGCGACTCGAGGTAGAGGACGCTGCGCTCGGTGCTCGTCACCTCGGCGCTGGCGACCTCGGCGAGGCGGGCGGAGAAGTCGGGGCCGTTTCCGGCGAGGCGGATGAAGAGCCGCCGGGCGCCGCTGGTCGAGGCGACCACCGAGCGCAGCTGGGCGCCGGCGTTCTGCAGCGCGTCCACCAGCGCCTGGGGGGCGTCGCGCTCGCGGCCGAGCTCGTTGGACAGGTCGATCGCCTCCGAGGCGAGGGCGAAGCCGTGCTCGTCGAGCTCGGCGCCGCGCTTCACCGCTTCGACCTCTTTCTTCGCCGCGCCGCGGTCCGGCCCTTCCATCCGGTCGGCGAGGTGGCCGACCAGCTTCTCCCAGACCGCCTCCGCCTTCTTCACCGCTTCTCGGCGGTGCTCGGCCGCGCTGTAGAGCTTGAGCGTCTGGGTGCGGGAGACGCCGCGCTTGGGCCCGGCGACCGCGTCGTTGTCGAGCGCCTCGAGGAAGTAGCTCACCGTCTGCCCTGGCAGCAGCTTCAGCGCCCCCGCGTCCCAGCGGTACTGGCCCTTGCTGCTGCGGCCCTCGTCGTGGCTCAGCTTCACCTTCTTCTCTTCTTTTCCCGGCGCGCGGTAGACGAGCGACAGCTCGGAGAGCCCGTAGTCGTCGGTGGCGTCGTACTTCAGCGTCACCCGTTGGTCGTCGGTGTCGAGCTCGAGCGCGTCGGCAGGCGAGGTCAGCTGGACCTGGGGCGGGGCGTCAGGCTCGACTTGAATCGGCAGGTCGGAGCCGACAGCGACCACCTTCGCGCCGTCGAGGAAGACGAAGTGGTACTGGCCCGGCTTGTCGACGAGGAAGCTGCCCTCGAGTGAGCGGGCGCCGGTGCGCTTGAGCGGAGTGCGCTCGCCGTTGACCTCGACCGCGGCGCCCTCGACGTCCCGGTCGGCCCGGGTCTCGAGCTTGACCTCGGTGCCCGCGGGCGCGGAGAGCTCGCCGTTGGTGCCCTCCACCGTCTTCGGCGGGAGCCCGGTGTAGGCGGGGTACCGGTAGGTGAGGGTGACGTCGCCGGTGATGGGCTCCCGACGCGCCGCCTTCTCCGCGGCCGTGGGCGCGGTCAGCACCGCCAGCCCGCGCACCGCCCGCTCACGGAACACCCCAAGGATGAGGGCGCCAGCGAGCAGCACCCCGCCGAGGAGGGCGAGGCTCCGGCGGGGCCCGCGCGTGTCGACCAGCGACTTGAGGTCGGCCTTCGCGGCCCGGGCGTCGATCTGCTTGAGGAAGGCGCGGGCGAGGTCGGGCGAGAAGTCGTGGCGCTCGCCCAGCGCCCGGGAGAGCTCGACCGCTGCGAGGACGTCGAGCGACAGCTCGGGCGCGCGCCGGGCGACCAGCCGCGCCGTCTTCGCCTCGTCCCCGACCCGCCGGTTGGCGAGCACTACCCCGAACAGCCCGGTGAGCCCGGGGAGCGACGCCGCCGCGAGCCACAGCAGCGCCGTGCCCAGCAGCGGGTGGGCGGCGCTGATCATCACCGCCCCCAGTCCGAGCGCGGCGGACGCGGCGGTCCCCGCGAGCCCGCCCTGCACCCACAGCTGGCGGTGCTGGCGCGCCCGCACCTGTGCCAGGAGCGCCTGGGCCCGGCCCTCATGCGAAGCAGGTGCAGGCGGAGGCGGAGCGGGGGGCTGGGGAGTGGAGGGGCTTTCGAACACCGGTGTGTCGCCAATATAGAGGTGTGGCCGGTAGACTTCATTGAACCCTCACCGGAGAGTTCTGTTCCAACGCCCAAACTCATCGCTTTAGCCTTGGCCCTTGGCTGGGCGGGGTGCACCTGTGCGCCTAGCGGCGCCCGGGAAAAGCGCTACGTCTGCACCAACCCCACAGATTGCGCCGACGGCTACTTCTGCGACCCGTCGGGCGAGTGCCTGAAGGTTGGCGGGGCGAGCGGAGGCGGAAGCGGCGGAGCGGGGGGCGGAGCCACCGGGGGGGGCGGGGGAGCGACCGGAGGAGGGACCGGAGGAAGCGGCGGGGGCCTGGCCGACAGCGGGGTCGACGCGGGCGTTGATGCGGGCGTGGATGCGGGCGTGGACGCGGGCCAGTTCGCGCTGTTCTTCACCAGCATCCCGCAGACGGTCGCGGTCGGGGCCTGCTCGGCGCCAGTGGCGTTCGAGGTGAGGAACGGCGGGGTGGTGCAGGGCGTGCCCGCCGCGACGCAGGTCCTGTTGAGCGACACCGGCAACGGAGCGCTCGGCCTCTTCTCCCTGCCCGGCTGTGGTGACGGCGGTCCGTTGATCCTCTCTCCCGACGCCAGCTCAGGCAGCTTCTCGTTCTTCGGCAACGATGCGGGCATGTTCAATGTGCGGATCGCCGCCGCCGGCTTCGGTGCCGACACCCAGAGCGCGGGGGTGAACTTCCCCCAATTTAGAGGCATCGCGTTCCTCGGGGCGCCGCAGACGGTACGGGCCGGTGACTGCTCGGCGCCGGTGGTGGTGGAGCTGCGCGACGGCACCAACGCCCCGACCCGCGCCAACGCGCCGGTGGCGATCACCCTCGCCTCGACCCCGACCCCGGGAGTGCTCTTCTACAGCGACGCCGTCTGCCTCACCCCGGTGACCCAGCTGACGGTGCCCGCCGGGGCCTCACGCGCCACCGCTTACGCCGCCCGGGACACCGGCCGGAGCTACACGATGACCGCCGACGCTGGCGCGAGCGCCACCGCCTCGCTCGGCCACACCGTGCTCCCGGTGGTCCGCTCGGGCAGCTGTCTGATCGGCGACGCCGGCTTCTCAGTCGACTGCGCGGTGAACCCGCCGGTGCTCTCGTTGGGCGACGCGTTTGTCGTCTACCAGGTCGGGGCGTCGACCGAAGTCGCCGGCTCGGTGAGCGTGCGCTGCACGCTGACGACGTTGAGCAACGTCCACTGTGCCCGGCTCAACAACGACAGCTACACCCAAATCAGCTGGCAGGTCGCGGAGGTCAAAGGAGCAACGGTGCAGCGGGTCGAGGCGTACGCGGACGGAGGCTCCCCCACCGTGGCCCTTGCGACCACCGCCCCGCCGGCCACCTCGTTCCTCCTCGCCTCCCAGCTCAACGACGGGTACGCGGTCAACGACAACGACTTCAACATCGTGCGGCTCAACGCCACCGGCACCGCGGTGGACTTCGACCTGGGGCCCAACAACACCTCGGTCGTCAACTACGGCGCCCAGGTGGTGACGCTGCCGGCGATCGCCATCGAGCGGGGCAACACCGCGGTGCTGGTGAACACGGCGCAGCGGACGATCTCCAATCCCCCCGCGCCCACGGCCGCGGTGGTGCTCGCCCAGTGGCGCGTCCCGGGGAACGTCGGCATCTGCCCCTACGGCCTGCGCCCCGAGGTGTCGGGGAAGGACATCATCGTGAGCCGCGGCTTCGACGGCGGCGGCTTCTGCGAGTCGCTGGCGCT